>JAHECQ010000210.1 GCA_024641625.1 Acidimicrobiales bacterium
ACTGGGAGACCACGTGCCCGCCGCCCGGCAGCTCGAGTCGTGGTTCTACACCCAGACCGAGACGGGGCAAGTGGTGCGAGAGGCCGCTGCCGCCCTCTCCCGAGCCGAGGTCGACCGAAACATCTGGTACTACCTGCTGCCAGGATCCCAACAATAACGCGAAAGGCCCGTTGCATGGCGAACACCGAGATCCCCACCGATCCGCCCGAATCCGACCCGTCCTACGACATCGAGTTCTTCTGGGACCCGGTGTGTCCGTTTGCCTGGATCACTTCTCGATGGGTCGAACAAGTCGCGACCCAACGCGACTACCGAGTCGACTGGCGGTTCATCTCCCTTCGCCTGCTCAACAAGGACAAGGACTACCCAAGCGAGTTCCCGCCCGGCTACGAGCATGGCCACACTGCCGGGTTGCGGATGTTGCGAGTGGCCGCTGCGATTCGCCACGAGCTCGGTCGGGACCCGATGGGACCATTGGTCGAGGCCTATGGGCGCAGCTACTGGGACAAACCGAAGGGTTCGGGCATGCGCGCCCGACTCAGCACCACCGAACACGTCACCGAAGTGCTCAAGGCGGCGGCCCTGCCCACGCACTACGCCGATGCGCTCGATGACACCGCGTGGGACGTGCTGCTCGACGCCGAGACCGAACTGGCGCTGAGCCGGACGGGCCGCGACGTCGGTACGCCGATCATCAGCTTCAAGCCACCGACGGGGGCATCGTTCTTCGGGCCGGTCATCTCTCGTGTTCCCGACGACGCCGATGCCGTGCGTCTGTGGGACGCCGTGGTCACCCTGGCCGAGTTCCCAGGCTTCGCCGAAATGAAGCGCAGTCTTCGCGAGGCACCACAGTTGAACATCCTGGGGGGTGTGTCGCAGGCTGCGGTTCAGGAGGACTGGACGGGTGGGCATCGTCGCGGTCATCTGGTCAGTGACCGGCAAGGTGCCGCTCCGGCGGACGCCGAGTAGTCCGAATCATCATCTGATGGCCGTCGACAGCCGCGAGCGACTGCTCGAAGCCGCCAGCGAACTCATGCATCTGCGGGGTTACGAGGCGGTCGGAGTGGCTGAACTCTGTGCTCATGCCCGGGTGAAGCGGGGAAGTTTCTATCACTTCTTCGACTCCAAGCAGAGTCTCGCCCTGGCCATGCTCGATGCGTCGTGGCGCGACGTGGAACGCACCCTGTTCGCCGAGTCGATCAACGATCCTGCGCTTGGCGCCATCGAGGCCATCACGCGCTACGGCAATCTCCTGGCCGAACATCAGCAGCGGGTACTCGAGCGCTGCTCGATGATGCCGGGGTGCCGGTTCGGGAACTTCGCCGGCGAGTTGGCCACTCGCGACGACGTCATCCGCCGGCGAGTGGTCGAGATCCTCCACGAGATGATCGATCGGGTCGAGCGATGCCTCCTCCGGGGCATCGAGCGAGGCGAGTTACCGGTCGATACCGACGCTCGTCGGTCGGCACGTTCGATCGTGGCTCACATGGAAGGGATGATGCTCCTGGCCAAGGCCGAGGGTGATCCGACGCCGCTCCGTGCCCTCGGCGGCACTGCCGGTGCCCTGCTGAGGTGTTCGGTTCCCGATCCGAGCCGGTGAAACGAAGCGTTCATAAACCGGGTACAACTCCGAAACATAGGCCTCCGAAGCTGAAGGCACTTCGAAACGGCAACGTCCGGGGAGAGGTGCGTCCGACAAACGTCGACGCAGCATCGTGCACCTTGGTGCTTTCAGCAGGAGAGAGTTGCTCATGACAATCGAGGACGTCCAGGCAAACCTGGACAACGTCTGGATATTGATGGCTGCAGTCCTGGTCATCTTCATGCAGGCCGGGTTTGCCCTGGTCGAAGCAGGATTGACCAGGGCGAAGAGCGTCGCCAACATCTTCATGAAGAACCTGATGGACTTCTGTGCCGGTGCGGTGGCCTTCTTCGCCGTGGGCTTCGCCATCGCCTACGGCGGAAGCCTCGATGGTGCCGGTGCCTTCTTCGGAGCCGACGGTTTCTTCCTTCGTGATGGGGCCTTCACCTACGGGACGTTGACCGTTCCGGTGTTCTTCATGTTCCAGGTGGCCTTCGCCGCCACGGCCGCGACGATCGTGTCGGGCGCGATGGCCGAACGCACGAAGTTCAAGTCGTACTTCATCTACAGTTTCTTCATCAGCCTCATCATCTACCCGGTGGTGGTTCGCTGGCAGTGGGGTGGTGGCTGGCTCTACCAGGGCAAGGGCATGCCCACCGGCTTCCATGACTTCGCCGGATCGAGCGTGGTCCACATGGTCGGCGGCGTGGCCGCCTTCTGGGGTGCCCGCGCGCTCGGCCCACGGATCGGCAAGTACGGCCCCGACGGCAAGCCTCGGGCCATCCTGGGCCACAACATTCCCTTCGCCATCCTCGGGTGCTTCATCCTGCTGGTCGGCTGGTACGGCTTCAATCCCGGTTCCGAACTGGCGGCCGACGCGGCCATCGGCGGCATCGCCCTCACCACCACCCTCGCCGCGGCGATGGGCGCCCTGACCTCGATGGTCACCGTTTGGCTCCAGTCCGGAAAGCCGGACGTGGCCATGACCGGGAATGGTCTGCTCGCCGGGTTGGTTGCCGTGACCGCCGGCACTGCGGCGGTCACCCCGATCGGTTCGATGATCATCGGTGGGATGGCCGGCGTGATCGTGGTCTTCGCCGTCGAGTTCTTCGACCGGGTCGTCAAGGTCGACGACCCGGTCGGTGCCATCTCGGTCCACGGCGTGTGCGGTGCCTTCGGCACCATCTGCGTCGGTCTCTTCGCGGCCGAGGATGCCGAGGGCTTCTGGAAGGCCGGCCTGTTCTACGGCGGTGGCGCCGATCAGCTCATCGCCCAGATCATGGGTGTGATCGCCATTGCCGCCTGGGTCTCGGTGACGGCCTTCATCCTCTTCGCTGTCATCAAGGCCACGGTTGGTCTTCGGGTCCCCGCAGAGGAGGAAATGGCCGGCCTCGACGTGGCCGAGCACGGTGCTCCCGGTTACGGCGAAGGATTCGGCGGCTTCTCGCCCGGAACGCCCTTCAGCTCCACCATGGTGCTCAGCGATTCGGAGCGCTAGGAATCCCAGGTCTCAGGGACTTCCTCGGCATCAGTACCGCCTGAGGTTGTCGGTGGGGGCTACAACGGCTACATCTTCTCCCCGATGAGCAGCCTTGTGCCCCCACCGTTCTTTCCCCCGGACCCCGACGACGAACCGTTGCTCCATCAGCGGGAGTACACGGTCCGGTCGTATCGAATGGCCTCCGACCGACTCCGGATACGAGGCATGGTGCACGACCAAAAACCGGCCGGAACCTACATCAAGGACGATCCGGACCCGATGTCGGTGCATCAGATGGTGGTCGATCTCATCGTGGCCTTCCCGAGCCTGGAGATCGTCGAGGCCGAAGTGGTCATGGAGGTCACGCCCCACACCACCTGCACCAGGATCGAGGACACCTACCAGCAGCTCATCGGGGTGTCGATCGCCCGAGGCTTCACTCATCTGGTTCGGGAGCTCTTCGGCGGACCCAGAGGTTGCACCCACGTCGGAGCCCTCCTGCAGGCGATGGCGCCGGTCGCCATTCAGTCGCTGTGGTCGATGCGATCCTTCGACACCCCGGTCAACCTCCGCTCGGTGACCCCGGCCGAGCGCATGGAGATGATGAAGGTCAACTTCAACACCTGCCATGTCTGGGATACCGAGGGCGAGCACGTGCGCAAGGTGGCGGCGGGCGAGCTGCTCGATCCACCACGGTGGGCCGTCAAGCGACTCGCCGAGCTCGATCGTCCCATCGACGAGTGGTACGAGCGCTGATCGACAGCTGATCGTGCCGTCAGGTCGTTTCGCTCCCAGCCCCACGGGCCGCCTCCATCTCGGCAACCTGCGTACCGCGCTGGTTGCCTGGCTGTTCGCCCGCCACGATGAGGCATCGTTCATGCTGCGCTTCGAGGATCTCGACATGGCGTCGGTGAGAGCCGAGCACTACAGGACCCAGGCCGATGATCTTCGGCGACTCGGGTTGGACTGGGATGGTGACATGGTCCGCCAGAGCGACCGGCGAGCGCTCTACGATGACGCCATCGGTCGCCTCCAGCGGGCCGGGTTGACCTATCGCTGCTACTGCTCCCGGCGTGAGATCCAGGAGGCGACCCGGGCGCCCAACGGCCCATCGGTCGAAGGCGGGTACCCGGGAACCTGTCGGGCGCTCACCGACGGCGACCGCGCCGAACGCGAGGCACAGGGTCGTCGGTCGTCGCTGCGAGTCCGCGGAAGCGATGAGCCGATCGAGTTCGTCGATCTCCGGTGCGGCCCGGTGGCCGGGGTCGTCGACGACGTGGTGATCCAGCGCTTCGATGGCACGCCGGCCTACAACCTGGCCGTCATCGTTGATGATGTTGCCCAGGGCATCGAGCTCGTGGTGCGAGCGGACGATCTGCTCGACTCGACTCCGCGCCAACTCCATCTGGCGCGCCTGCTCGACCTCACCCCGCCGGCGTATGCGCACGTACCCCTCGTGCTCGGCCCGACCGGGGCGCGACTGGCCAAGCGGGACGGCGCGGTGACCCTGGCCGATCGTCTGGCGTTGGGTGAGTCTCCCGCCGAGGTGCTGAGCTTCCTCGCCGGCAGCCTCGGGTTGGCCGAGGAGAGGGAGCCGGTCAGCGTCGAGACGCTGAGGAATCGATTCGACCCGACGCGCCTGCCGACGGCGGCGTTGATCGTCGACCCGGAAACGCTCGATCTCCGACGGCACAGATCCTGAGCCTCCCCGACCGGCCCGGCCCGAGGCCGGCCCGACTGCTCTTGGTCGCCGGGTGGTAGGTGTTCACGGGACAATGGCGGCCGGCGGGCCCGACCCGACGAAGCGGACGACGGGCCGGAAGCGCAGTGGAGGCGCTTCGAACTCCTCGATGGCATGGGCGAGCCAACCGGCAGTCCGGGCGATGGCGAACAACTGCCCGGCGGAGGCATCCATTCCTGCCAGCCACGTCAAACCCCCCAGGGCGAAATCGATGTTGGGTGCCTCGGGCAGGCGTCGGAGGTACAGGTCTCGAAGCTCGGCCAGGACGGCAAAGTGCTGGTGGGTGCCCCAGCCCGCCTCCAACAGTCCGAACAGCGCCTGCTCTCGAGGGTCGTGAGATCGGTACACGGCGTGACCGATGCCGGGCAGTGGTCGGTTGGCCGCCAACTCTCGCCCGAACACCACGTTGCTGCCGTCTCGGAGCGCCGATTCGAGGAGGTGATGTACCTGCGCGGACGCGGCGCCGTGCAGCCCGCCGCCTGCAGCGCCGAGGCCGGTCGACACCAGGGAGTAGGGATCGGCGCGGACCGACGCAGCCACCCGCACCGCGAAGGTCGAAGGAGCAAGGCCATGATCGGCGAACAGCACCAAGGCTGCGTTGAGTACTTCGCGCTGCTCCTCGGTGCCCGGGGTCACGGTGAGGCCCAGCCAGAGTTGGTCCGACAACCGTTCACGAGGCCCGAGATGGAGCTTGTGCAGCCCGGCGACCATGGACAGCAGCATGGTACGGCCGGCCCGCGCCATCGAGCGGGTCGAGAGATCGTGGCGGAGGGGATCCAGCGCAGAGACCAGCGCCACGGTGCACCGCAGTCGATCGAGCAACGGTGCCGCGTCGGGAAGCAGCGCCCCGACCTCTCGAACCCGCTGGGCAAGATCGTGATCGAGCAGCCAGGGGCCGCTGTCGTTCCAGAGAAGATCAGCCACGCGTTCGAAGGAAGCGTCCTCGGCGACCAGGTCGAGCACCGAATGTCCCCGATAGCGCGGGCCGGCGGCGTCGACGGCGGTGAGCCCGGACGAGATGACGGTTGCGACCTCCCCCTCGTCCACCCGGCGTCGGTTGCTTCGGAGCGCATCGATGGCACCGGCTTCGAACAGACTCGTCCTGCCGTCGAGGGACACGGTGCGAGCCAGGAGACCGCGCGACACATAGGCGTAGAGCGTCTGTCGTTTGACCCCGAGACGAGCCGCGGCCTGTTGGGCCGTGAGCAAACCGCCATCGCCCGGAACATCGGTTGGAATCGACTCCACGGACCGATCCTAGACGTCCATGATTGATCTCTCAATGTTGACTCAATCGAGATTGATCAACATGATGAAACGCCGGCGGTGTCTCGCTGTGCAGGTCCGGAAGCGATCAGGGGCGGTCGGCCGTGAGCAGCTGAGCGATACCCAAGGTGAGCTGTCGCCGGTTGGGGTTCGACAGCCCTGCGTCACGCATCATCTGCAGCATCTCGTCGGGTGGCGGAAGATATGACACCGACCGGGGCAAGTAGGCGTAGGCGGCGCGGTCGGACAAGAGCCCGCCGATCAGGGGAACGACCTTGTTGAAGTGCACGTCGTAACCGAAGCGCAGCAGCCTCTGCTCCGGGGCCGAGACGTCGACGAGCGCAATGCGCCCTCCGGGGCGGACCACGCGTACGAGCTCCCCGAAGAATGGCGGGAGCGAGACCAGATTGCGAAGGGCGTAGCCACACACGGCGGCATCGACCGATCCGGTGGCGATCGGCAGGGCCAGCAGGTCTCCCTGCACGAACGGCGCAGACACCCCTGCATTGGCCATCATGCCGTAGGACAGGTCGATGCCGATGGCCCGGTGACCCTGCCTCTGGAGTGCTTTGACGAAGTCGCCGGTCCCGCAGGCGAGATCGAGCACGGTGGAGCGAGGCGCGAGAGCAAGCGAGTCCAGGGTGCGACGACGAATGCCCACATCGAGTCGAAACGTCATCAGTCGATTCACCAGGTCGTACCGGGGAGCGATGGTGTCGAACATGTCGCGAACCGCAGCGCGCTTCTCGTCGCCTTCGGGTAACCGGTCGGTGGGCATCGGCGGAGTCACCACCCGAGGTTACCCTTGGCCCGAGGGGTGCCCTTGGGTGAGGCTGGTTGTTGCCGGGCTGGTTGTTGCCGCCGGTGCGTCGATCGTCGCGGTCGGGTGCAGCTCGGGTAGCTTCGGCCAAGTGGAACGACCATCAGCA
>JAHECQ010000211.1 GCA_024641625.1 Acidimicrobiales bacterium
GTTGGACAGATCTCCTGCTCGGAGGCACCAACCGAGAGCTTGCTGCGCATGTGGCCCGTCATCTACGCCATCGACTCCCCGCCTACCAGATCATCGACGACGTCAACGCCATTCCGACCCACCTTCGAGGCCAGCATCCGGACAATCCCTGCAACCGCCCCGCAGGCGGAGGCGTGCAGATCGAGCTTCCTCCACGTGTCCGTGGACTCTCGCCCCTGGCCCAGCACTGGCCGGCGGCCCACGCAGACACGCGGCGGTTCGCCCATACGCAGCACCTCATCGATGGTCTGGCCAGGGCCGCTGCGGCCTGGCCTCGCTGAGTGTCGCTGGTCGGTGCGACCAACAAGCCTCAGGGCGAGAGTCGGGCGAGCGACCAGGTCCCATCGACCAGGTCATAGCGCAGCCGATCGTGCAGTCGGCTCGGTCGGCCCTGCCAAAATTCGATCGACCGCGGCAGGAAGCGATAGCCGCCCCAATGCGCGGGGCGCGGAACCGTTTGGCTCTCGAAGCGCCTCGCCGCCTCGGCGAGTTGCTCCTCGAGCTGCTGTCGACCCGACAGCGGGACGCTCTGGGATGATGCCCAGGCTCCAAGTTGCGCCTCACGGGGCCGGAGCGCGAAATACGCGTCGGACTCGTCTGAGCTCAACCGCGTGGTTCGACCCACCAGATTGACCTGACGATGCAGCGCGAGCCAACCAAACGTGAGTGAAGCAGCATCATTGGCCGCCAGATGCATTCCCTTGCTGCTGGCGTAGTTGGTGAAGAACTCGAACCCGCCCTCGCTCAGGCCCTTGAGCAGGACGTGGCGAGTCGTGGGCCGACCTGCAGCGTCTACCGTGGCGAGCACCATGGCGTTGGGTTCGGTTACGCCGGCAGCAACGGCTTCGGCGAACCAACGCTGGAACTGATCGAGCGGATCGGCCGCACACTCCGACTCGGCCAAGCCATGCGAAGCGTAGTCATGGCGCATCCGTGCAAGATCAGTCATGACAAGATCAGCGGGCCGGCTCGGGTGGTGCGGGCGTGGCGGCGAAGACCTCTGCGACCTCTTCGTAGGTGAGCGCAGAGGCGGCCCGCTCAGCGTCCTCGAATTCACGAATTCGGACCAGATCGATGGCCCGCCGCTCAATGGCGTCCGCCTTGCCCTGACGGCTTGCCCACCTCGAGAAGATCACGACGATGATCGCCCACAGCACGAAACCGCCGAAGAGCTTCATGATCGCGCCGGCGGCCTGCTGATCGGACAACACGTCGATGCCCCAAAGGCGCGTTGGAGTGTCGTAGTGGCGGTACACCACTCCCTCGGCAAAGACCAGCCAACCGCCCGGCACCGTCGGGACGAGGGACATCGAAAAGAGGTACATGCACTGGGTCAAGGGCTCGAGACGCCATTCGGTGATGGGTCCGATGACCGGCATCCACATCAACATTCCGGAGAAGAAGACCAGCAGGTGCAGGGAGAAGTGCACTGCACCGCTGTCGGCGGAGAGCTGCACCAGACCCGACCAGTGCAGCGCCATGGTCAGCGCGTTGAAGACCAACCCGGCGAAGAGAGGCCGAGAGGCCTTGCGGAACCACCGCCAGATCCGGGAATCGGGAGCCACCAGCAGCTCGAACAGCCAGCGGGGCGTGGCCAGGACGAAGCAGGCCGGGACCAGCATCGACAGCAGTAGATGCTGAATCATGTGGACCGAATAGAGATAATCCTCGGCGATGTCGTGCACCGGCCAGTCCGACGCCGCCCACATACCGACCATGGCGAGCGCGAACCAAACCCGCTGACGGCGGGAGATCGGATCGTAACCAAGACGAATCGCCTTGGGCTGGAGGATCTTGGCGGTGTAGCCACCCACCAACAGGGTGAACAACACCAAGAGCCACACTTCAGGGTGCGGGGACCAAGGCACCCAACTCAGGCTGACGTCCATGGAACTGACCTCCCTGATCGGGTAGTCGGACGATGCTCAGAATGCTCCGGAGATACGAAAGTCGAACGCCGCAATGACGACGAAATACACTGCACCGGCCAGGACCAGCGCGGCGCCGAAGGCCCAGGTGAACAGCTTCCCGTTCACGATCTTCAGGTCGAAGTAGAGGTGCATGAAGATTCCTGCCACCAGCGCGAACTTGATCACCATCATGATCACCAGTGGCACCACCAGCGCCGGGCCACTCACTCCGGCGTAGGACCAGGCAACCTCGATGGCGGTGAGTACGGCGAGGACGACGAACACCAGCCAGTACTGACGCTCGGTGGGGTGCGCGTGATCGTGCACGTCGTGCGCGCTCTGCGTCGGATCAGCAGTGGTGGAGACGGTTGCGTCGGCCATGGTGGTCTCCTTAGGGGATGAGGTAGACGATGGTGAAGATCAGGACCCAGACCACGTCGACGAAGTGCCAGTAGAGGCCCACCAATTCGACGGTTTCGGCACGATCGGCATTGAGCTTGCCCCGAAACGACAGGAACAGCAGCGAGACCAGCATCAGGATGCCGCCCGTCACGTGGACGCCGTGGAAGCCGGTCAGCGTGAAGAACGCCGATCCGAACAGATTGCCCTTGAAGCTCAGTCCCTCGCGATAGAAGGCGGTGAACTCGTAGACCTGACCACCGATGAACGTTGCGCCCAGCAGCGCCGTCGTAGCCAGCCAAATCCGGGTCCGACGGTAGTCGCCCCGGCTCACCGCCGAATGGGCCAGCACCATGGCGAGCGAACTCATGAGCAGAACGAACGAACTCAAGGAGGTGAACGGAATGTCGAACATGGGCTCGACCGATTGCTTCGAGGCAAATTCCGACATCAGCTCCGCGGGCATCGTGCTGACGACATCGGGGTTGCCGGCCACCACCTCGGTGATGAACCGGGCCTTGCTCAGCAGATAGGTGCTGATCAGAGCACCGAACAGCAGACACTCAGAACCCAGGAACAGCCAGAACGCCAGCTTCATGTTCGACAGCCCGAGGCTGGTGCGATGACCGCCGTGGTCGTCGTGAGCCGGGGCCACGTGGGCAGCAGCGATGTCAGTCATGGGCTCCGGCCTCCACGGTCGCCGCAGCGACTTCGTCGTGGTGATCGTCATGGGATCGGTCGAGATCGTCAGCCGGCTCGAGCGCCCAGCCATACATCGAGAGCAGCATCAGCAGACCACCGGGGATGGTGAGCCAGAGGCTGTAGAGCACGCCGTAGCCGATGATGGGCAACGAGAAGGCCAGGAGAATCGGCCAGTAGGACGGTGCTGGCAGGTGGACGCCTTCACCGTTGCCAGGCTGAGCCAACTGCTCACCGGTGGCGATACGCCGAATTCTGCCGTTTTCGTCTTCGGCGTACTTGCGGTGCCAGAAGTCGTCCAAGCTGGTGACCTCCGGGTCGACATCGAAGTTGTGGGCCGGCGCCGGGGAGGGAATGGACCACTCGATCGTGCGCGCGTCCCAGGGATCGGCGCCGACGTTCGGCCGACCCGCCGCTTTCCACGCTCGGTAGGACACGAAGGCATTGACCAACAGGAAGAGCGTGAAGACACCCAGAATGGCCGATCCGATCGACGCGACCATGTTCCAGAAGTTCAGGCCCATCGCATCGTCGTAGGTCTGCATCCGCCGAGGCATGCCCTGAAGACCAAGGATGTGCATGGGCCCGAAGGTCAGGTTGAATCCGATCACCATGCCCCAGAAGTGCCATTTGCCGATCTTCTCGTTCAGCTTGTAGCCGAAGGCCTTGGGCCACCAGAAGTAGAAGCCGGACACGAAGCCGAACAACGCACCACCGAAGAGTACGTAGTGGAAGTGGGCGACGATGTAGTAGGTATCGGTCTGTTGGGTGTCCCACGGCGCCAGGGCATGTGAAACCCCCGAGATGCCTCCGACGGTGAACTGGGTGACCAACGCGATCGAGAACAGCATTGCCGTGTTGAGGGTCAACTTGCCACCCCACAACGTGGCCAGCCAGTTGAGAATCTTCACGCCGGTCGGCACCGCAATGAACATCGTGGCCACCGAGAAGGCGGTCACCGAGAGCGGGCCCATGCCCGAGACGAACATGTGATGAGCCCACACGCCGAAGCCCATGAACCCGATGGCGATCCCCGAGAACACCATGAACGGGTAACCGAAGATCGGCTTGCGAGCAAAGGCGGGAATGACCTCGGACACGATGCCGAACGCCGGGAGGATCATCAGGTAGACCTCGGGGTGACCGAAGATCCAGAACAGATGCTGCCAGAGCAGCGGGTCGGCTCCTTGGGTGATGTTGAAGAAGTTCGAACCGAAATTGCGGTCGAACAGGAGCAGGAGCTGGGCGACCGTGAGGACCGGGATGGCGAACAGCAGGAGGAACTGGGTGACAAGCGTCATCCAGACGAACACCGGCATCTTCATCAGCCCCATACCGGGGGCCCGCATGTTGAGCACCGTCGTGATCAGGTTGACTGCGCCGGTGAGCGATCCGATACCGGCGATCAGCAGACCCAGGTTCCAGTAATCGATGCCATGGGATGGCGAGAACGCCACGCCATTGTTGGGGGCGTAGTTGAACCACCCGCCATCGGCACCTCCACCGAGGAACCAACTGGTGTTCAGCATGAGGCCACCGGCGAAGAACACCCAGAAACTGAAGGCATTGATGCGCGGGAAGGCAACGTCTCTGGCGCCCACCTGCAGCGGCATGAGGAAGTTGGCGAACGCCGCACCGATCGGCATCACCACCAGGAAGACCATCACCGTGCCGTGCATGGTGAACACCCGGTTGTAGGCGTCGCCGCTGAGCAGCGTGCCATTGGGCACCGCCAGTTGGGCTCGGATGAGGAGCGCAGCCACGCCCCCGATGACCAGGAAGAACATGGCGGCCATGCCGTACATGATGCCGATCTTCTTGTGATCGACGGTGGTCAGCCAACCCTTCAGGCCGGCAGCGTCTCGCGGACGGGCAAAGACGCCAAGAGGTTTGGCGGTTGCCCGTTGTCCTGACGGGAGTGCCAGCGGTTCACCTTCGATGATCGCCACGGGTCAATCGACTCCTGCTCAGTCCAGGGTCGCCAAGTAGGCGACCAGGTTGTCGAGGTCTTGCTCAGTCAGCGCCGGGAACGCCGGCATACCGCGTAGGTCCTCGGGGGCCATGTCCTTCTGACTCGGAGCGTTGCTGATCCAACGCTTGAGTTGGGCCACGTTGAAGCGGCCGTTCTCCGAAAGTTGCAGATACGACGGAATGTCGAGGCCATCGTCATCGGGGTCGATCCGATTGCCTGCACCGTCGGTGATATACGGGCTGTAGATGGCGCCGGCGAAAACCGATCGACTGGCGAAGTGCGTCAGGTTCGGGGCAGCCCCAGATTTGAGCTGGGTCGGCGTGAAGGCCGGGCCGTAGTCGGCGTCGCCGTAGTTGTAACCGTCGGAATGCACCACGTGGCACGACACACAGTTCTGTTCGAACAAGGCGCGGCCGGCGGCTTCGGGTGTGGCTTCCTCACCCTCGGCCGGCGCCGGGGGAAGTTCGGCATCCTTCAGCTGATTGGCGTACCAGGCGTCGTAATCATCGGCCGGCAGCGCGATGGTCGACATGCGCATGCGCGCGTGCGACAGGCCACAGAACTCGGTACACCAGCCGTTGTACTTGCCGGGCTCATCTGCTTCGAGGCTCCAACTGGCGAACCGGCCCGGCACCGCGTCACGTTTGCCGTTGAGACGCGGAATCCAGAACGAGTGGATGACATCGCCAGAGGTGATCGTGAGATCCACCTGCACCCCGGCGGGAACGACCAGTTCGTTGGCAACGCTGAGGTCGTCGGGATCGAGCGCCATGTTGAGCGGCCACTCACGATCATCGAGATCGCCGCCTTCGCCATTGGGGCCCCACAGTTGGCCGTCGCCATCGGCATCGGCGAAGAAGCCGTCGCCGTCGACGTCATAACGATACTCCCACCACCACTGGCGGCCGATGACCATCACATCGAGCTGACCAGGGTCGTTGCGCTCTTCGAGCTTCCAGATGGTGGCAACCGTGGGTACACAGACGATGGCCAACAGCACCGCCGGCGCGATCGTCCAACCGATCTCGAGCTTCTCGTTGCCGTGTGTCTGCTTGGGAAGATCCTCGGGGTCGTAGTCCTCGGGCTTCACCCGTCCCTTGATGGTCAAGAGGATGCCGCCACCGACCACGGCCACGAACACGAACGCCATGATGTACCAGATCGGCAACGCCAGCTGGTCGATGGTCGTGGCCTTGGGGCCCCTGGGTTCGAACGTGTTGAGGGGCTTGTCGTCGGCGCACGCCGACGCCACGAGCGTGACGGCGATCAACAGACCGAGGAGGCTGGCGTTTCGGGGAGAGAAGCGGGGCATCGTGGATGGCTCGGGAGAGGTTGAACCAAGCGTCGCCTGTCGAGACTCTGCTTGCCAAGTCTTGCGACGTATGAAACCGGTCACTCGCCCTCTCCTTCGGTCGCTCCATGCTCGGCTTCGTGGTGGAAATCTCGTTCGCCGACGACACCAGCGGCGATCCCGCCGCCGAGCAGCACGACGCCGGCCAACACAACCATGGATCGGGCTATGGCAGGTTTGATGTCGACGTGAGCCAAGAGCACCGCGCCGCCGAAGATGATGATGGTGAGCGCACCACCGACGACCACCGACCAGGTCGACGGCACTGCCAGAAACACGCGCGAGGCCGAGACGACTACGACAGCGATCGAAAGCGAGGCCATCACCGGCACCTCGAAGGGACTGGCGATGCGGCGTCGAACGATGCGATTGACCTCAGGGTCGCCAGTGGCGCGATCACTCCAAGCCAGGAGCAGCCATTCCAGCGCGCCGATGAAGATGACGGCGAGACCGAGATACATCCACAACGTACTGATGGACAGGCCGAGCACGAGGCTGGCCACGCCGAAGGCAATGAAGATGCCCCAATAGGAAGGGTCGGCCGGAGCGGTCACGACCGGCAAACTGGTGGCCTGCACCCGTTCGGCCAG
>JAHECQ010000006.1 GCA_024641625.1 Acidimicrobiales bacterium
CCGCTGCACCCACCACCGCGGCGCCAACCACCCCTCCTCCAACGACTCCCGCCCCGACCACCGCCGTGCCCACCACCGCTGCGCCCACCACCACAGGGACGACGAACGGGTGATGTCCTCGGGTCGATCAGCGTTCGACCTCGTGATCATCGGGTCGGGTCCGGCCGGCGCAGCAGCCGCGATCGAAGCAGCCAACCGAGGTCTGACCGCGCTGACGCTCGACAAGGCTCACTTCCCCCGGGACAAGTGCTGCGGTGACGGGCTCACGGCCAATGCGCTGAGACAGCTCGAGGAACTCGGCGTCGAACCGAGCACGATTCCGAGTTGGCAATCGGTGGACGACGTCGTGTTGGTGGCGCCGAGCGGCCGTGAGCGAACATTCCCTCTCCCGCGTCAGCGCGGCCGGTTCGCCGTGGTGGCCCGTCGACGCGAGCTCGACGCTGCGCTCGTCGAACGAGCTCGATCCGCCGGGGCGGCCATCGTCGAGGACAACGAGGTGGTCGGCATCACCCAACTTGCCGATCGAGCCATCGTCACCACCTCGACCGGCCAATCGCACGCCGCCAGATTCGTCGTTGCCGCTGATGGCATGTGGTCACCCACGCGCAAACTCCTGGGCATCGCCCAGCCGGGCTATCGGGGCGAGTGGCATGCGGGCCGCCAGTACTTCACCAATGTCTCGCCACGGGCACAGCACGAGCTGACCGTCTGGTTCGATCGCGACCTGTTGCCCGGGTATCTGTGGTCCTTTCCCCTCGCTGATGGTTCGGCCAACGTCGGGTTCGGCGTCGTTCGGACCGATGACCGCCGCGGACACGATCTTCGATCCCTCTGGAGCCAGATCCTCGAGTGCAGCGCCTTGGGGGACTTCCTCGGGCCCCAGGCCCAGCCGGAGGGTCGATACACCGCTTGGCCCATCCCGGCTCGTCTCGGACGATCCCCGCTCACCAGCGACCGGGTGCTGTTCGTGGGCGACGCTGCGACCGCAACAGACCCGATGTCGGGCGAAGGCATCGGGCAAGCCCTCGAGACCGGGCGCCTGGCCGTGGAGGCCATCACCGAAGGTGGGCCTCGAGCCTCCGCCGATGCCATCACCGCGGCCTACGAGCGGGTGGTGCGGCGAGGAATGGTTCGAGATCACCAACTGGCCCGCGCCCTCTCGAACGTGATCGCCAACGAGCGTGGGGCCAACGTCAGCCTCGGGGTCGCCGGGCTCACCCCTTGGACCCGCCGCAATTTCGTTCGCTGGCTCTTCGAGGACTACCCCCGGGCCGTACTCGCCACCCCGAGCCGCTGGCATCGTGGACTCTTCACTCGGCCCGGCGCCTATCGCTGAGGAAGCCACTCCCATCGCTCGAGGCGGTCTGACTCGAGGCGGTCCGACTCGAGGCGGTCCGACTCGAGGTGGTCGGACTCAGTGTGGTTTGATGACGAGCAGGAGATCTCCAGGCAACACCGAACGCACCACCGGTCCGCCCAGTCGTTCGATCGTGCCACTGATCGGGGCCGAGATGACCGACTCCATCTTCATTGCCTCGATGACCGCAACCGGCTGATTGGCTTCGACTCGGTCTCCCTGAGCGACCTGAAGGCTCACGACACCGTTGAAGGGCGCGGCCAGGTGCCCCGGGTTACCGGCGTCCGCTCGCTCGGCACCGACGAACTCGTCGCCCACGGACGCGTCACGAACATCGATGGGGCGCAACTGTCCGTTCAGTCGGAACACCACCCGTCGCATGCCTCGCTGATCGGGTTCTCCGATGGCATCGAGACCGACCAGGAGTTGGACACCGCGTCCGAGTTGGATCGATGCATCCTCCTCGCCCACCTCCATGCCGTAGAGGAACAGCTTCGTCGGCAGCTGACCGAGCTCGCCGTAGGTTTCCCGATGGTGTTCATAACTCGCCGCCGGACCGGGAAAGAGCAGCCGGTTCAGCGTGGCGCGTGCATCCGGACCACTCAGCGCCTCGCGATCTTCTTCCGACAGTGGGGCAGGTCCCGCCGCCGGCCGACGTCCTTGCAGGGCTTGCGTTCGGAACGGCTCAGGGAATCCGCCGACTGGCTCCCCGAGCTCACCGTGCAGGAAGCCGATGACCGAATCGGGAAGGTCGACCGATGCAGGATCGGCCTCGAGCGCCTCGGCCGACACTCCGGACGCGGCCAACTGCAACGCCAGGTCGCCCACCACCTTCGACGTCGGCGTGACCTTGATGATCCGTCCGAGCACACGATCCGATGCGGCATACAGCGCCTCGACCTCCTCGAACCGATCCCCGAGGCCCAGCGCAATCGCCTGCTGGTGCAGATTCGAGAGCTGGCCACCGGGGATCTCGTGCCGGTACACCGTGCCCGTCGGGGCATGGAGGCCGGCCTCGAACGGCTGGTAGGTCCTTCTCACTGCCGCCCAATACGGTTCGAGTCGGCCCAGCTCCTCCAGGTCGAGCCCGGTGTCACGTTCGGTGTCGGCGAAGGTGGCAACGATGGCCGACAACGCCGGTTGTGATGTCATTCCCGACAATGGAGCCGCCGCCCCGTCGATGGCGTCGACACCGGCTTGCGCGGCCGCCAGGTACGTGGCGAGCTGGCCGCCGGCGGTGTCGTGGGTGTGAAGATGCACCGGAAGGTCGAAGCGCTCGCGGAGCTCGCTGATCAGCAGGTGAGCCGCCGGCGCTCGCAACAGTCCGGCCATGTCCTTCACACACAGGACGTGTGCCCCGGCGGCGACCAGACCGTCGGCCACTCGAAGGTAGTGATCGAGCGTGTACAGGCGCTCGCTCGGATCGCTCAGGTTCCCCGAATAACAGATCGCTCCCTCGACCAGCGCGCCGACCTCTGCTGCTGCCCTGATCGCCGGGGCCATCTGATCGACCGAGTTCAACGCGTCGAAGACCCGGAAGATGTCGATGCCCGCAGAGGCCGCCTCTTCGACGAAGCGTTCGGCCACCACATCGGGAAAGGCCGTATAGCCAACGGTGTTGCGTCCGCGCAACAACATCTGCAGGCACAGGTTGGGAACGGCGTCCCGAAGCTGTTCCAGGCGAGCCCACGGGTCCTCATGGAGAAACCGAAGGGCTACATCGTAGGTGGCGCCGCCCCAACACTCGAGGCTCAACAATTGAGGGTGCAGCCGGGCGACGTGGCCGGCGCCGGCCACGATGTCGGCGGTCCGCATCCTCGTCGCCAGAATCGACTGGTGCGCGTCGCGCAGCGTGGTATCGGTGACCAACACCGCCGTTTGGTCTCGCATCCACCGGGCGAACCCATTCGGCCCGAGCTCCTGGAGCCGCTGCCTCGATCCGGTGTGCCGGCTCGCACCCGCCGGCGACGACAGCTGGCCTGGGGTGGGCAACTTGGCGCTCGGATCCTCCGAGATCGGGCTCGATCCGTTCGGTCGGTTGACCGTCGTGTCCCCGAGCCACCGCAGAAGCTTGGTGGCTCGGTCCAGGCTGACGACACCCTGCATCAGGTGCGGGCGCTCATCGATGAAGGCAGTGGTCAACCTGCCCGCTCTGAAGTCGGCGTCGTCGAGCAAGGCCAGGAGGAACGGGATGTTCGTGACCGGTCCACGAACACGGAACTCTGCCACGGCGCGACGGCTGCGAGCGACCGCGTCTTCGAAGGTCCGCCCCCGACAGGTCAACTTGGTGAGCAACGAGTCGAAGAAGGGCGTGATCTCTGCGCCCTGGTACCCGCTGCCACCGTCGAGACGGATGCCTGCGCCGCCGGGTTGGCGATAGGCCAGGATGCGTCCGGTGTCGGGACGGAAGTCGTTGGCCGCGTCCTCGGTGGTGATGCGACACTGCAAGGCAACGCCCCGTTGTTGGACCGAACCGGGTACCAGCCCGAGGTCGGGCAATGTCTTGCCCATCGCCACATGGAGCTGCGTGTGCACGATGTCGACATCGGTCGTCTCCTCGGTGACCGTGTGTTCGACTTGGATCCGGGGATTCATTTCGATGAAGACGAATTGGCTGTCCTGGCCCAGCAGGAACTCCACCGTGCCCGCACCCACATAGGAGATCGACTGTCCGAAGGCAACTGCGGCCTCACACATCGCATCGCGGATGTGGCCGGGGAGATTCGGGGCAGGGGCGATCTCCACCACCTTTTGATGACGACGCTGGACCGAGCAGTCGCGCTCGAACAGATGCATGATGTTGACGCCATCGCCGATGAGCTGCACCTCGATGTGACGCGGTCGATCCACCGCTTGTTCGAGGAAGACAGTTGGATCGCCGAAGGCCGACTCGGCTTCGCGGCGGGCGGCATCGACAGCGGGTAGGAGCAATTCCGGGGCGTCGACTCGGCGGAGACCGCGACCACCACCACCCGACGCGGCCTTGATGAACAGCGGGAATCCGATGACCTGGGCAGCTTCGAGCGCGGTATCGACGTCGATCTCACCCGACTGGCGAAGGACCGGCAACCCGGCGGCGGCAGCGGCGGATTGCGCACGCATCTTGTTGCCACACAGACGGAGCACCGATGCCGGGGGCCCCACGAAGGTGAGACCTGCGTCGGCACACGCGCCGGCGAGATCGGGGTTCTCCGACAGGAACCCGTAGCCGGGGTGGATCGCGTCGGCTCCGGATTCGACCGCTGCGCCGATGATGGCGTCGATGTCCAGGTAGGGCTGCAGCGGCCGACCGGGATCGCCGATCTGGTACGCCTCGTCGGCCTTGAGTCGGTGGAGCGACGATCTGTCCTCCCACGTGTAGACGGCGACCGTCTCGATTCCCAGCTCGTAACACGCCCGGAAGACGCGAATGGCGATCTCCCCTCGGTTGGCGACCAGCAGCTTCTTGATCGGTGGCACCTCACCAGTTTCCCACGCTCGTTCGTGACGCGGGAGGTTGCTCGGCCCAGCCGGTAGGGCCAGTTCGAAATCAACCGGCCGAAGGCCTACCCTCTACGCCGTGCCAGGATGGACCTATGCCGACGTACTCGAAACTGTTGCCGATGCGATTCCGGACGCGCCTGCGCTGATCCATGGATCCATTCGGCGTTCCTGGAGCGAGGTGAACCGACGAGCCAATGGGCTGGCTCGCTTTCTGCTCGATGCCGGCTGCGCCCGTCAGGACAAGGTCGCGTTCTACCTCTACAACCGGCCCGAGTACCTCGAACTGTTCCTCGCCTGTTCCAAGGCATCGCTGGTGCACGTGAACACCAACTACCGCTACGCCGACGACGAACTCGCCTACATCTGGGAGAACGCCGACGCCGTCGCCGTGGTGTTCCAGGGCAGATTCACCGAGACGGCCAACCGGGTACGCGAGCGAGTCAGCAGCGTGCGCACCTGGATCTGGATCGACGACGACACCAGCCCGTGCCCTGACTGGGCTGTTCCCTACGAGGTTGCGGCGGCCACCCCCAGCGAGGGCAATGTGCGCGGGATCGACGGTCGCGACGGCGACGACCTGGTCTTCCTCTACACCGGAGGCACCACCGGCATGCCAAAGGGCGTCATGTGGCGCCAGGACGACCTTCTCATGGCGACCGACCGCACGAACCGGCACCCGCTGCCGCTCGAACTGGACCTCGATGCCGATGGATACTCACCCGCGGTTCGGGCCCGCACCAACAAGCCGGGCCCGCTCAGCCTGCCGGCGTGTCCACTGATGCACGGTACGGGTCTGTTCAACGGACTCAACACCTTGGCCCTCGGCGGCTCGGTGGTAACGCTCGAGAACACCCACTTCGACGTCGAGGAGTTCCTCGACGTCGTGCAGGACCAACGCGTCAAGAGCACGTTCATCGTCGGCGATGCGTTCGCCAAGCCCATCCTCAAGGCTCTCGACGAGCAGTCGGCCCGGTGGGACATCTCCTCGCTCCGGGTGATCATCTCCTCGGGCGTCATGTGGAGCAGCGAGACCAAGCAGGGTCTGCTTCGCCACCATCCCGACCTCATCCTGGTCGACGCCTTCGGCTCGAGCGAGGCGATCGGCATGGGTTCCTCGGTCTCCTCGAGCAATGCCGCGGCCAAAACCGCCACGTTCTCGCTGAGCGCCGAATCGGTGGTGGTCACCGAGGACGGTCGCCTGGTCGAACCCGGGTCGGGCGAACTCGGTCGCGTCGGGGTCCGGGGCCGCACACCTGTCGGGTACTACAAGGACCCGGTCAAGTCCGCTGCGACCTTCCCCGTCATCGACGGCGTCCGCTACTCGGTTCCCGGAGACTTCGCCACCGTCGAAGCTGATGGAACAATCACCCTGCTCGGCCGGGGCTCGGTCTGCATCAACAGTGGTGGCGAGAAGATCTTCCCCGAGGAAGTCGAGGAGGTGCTGAAGCTGCACCCCTCCATCGACGACGCGGTGGCCGTTGGCATCCCCGACGACCGGTTCGGGCAGGCGGTGACTGCCGTGGTGGCAACCAAGGGCATCACGGTCGACGAGAGCGAGGTCATCGCCCATGTGAAGGCCCGCCTCGCCGCCTACAAGGCACCCAAGCGAGTGTTCGCCGTGCCGTCCCTCGAGCGCGCAGCCAACGGCAAGGTCGACTACAAACGCTGGACAGAACACGCCGAACAGCAGGTGGAGGCCATCTCATGAACGTCAGCCGGCGATGACCGGCTCGGGGATCACCGAGTCCGCCCGGCACCAGCCGGACACGAACCAGTCAGAGCTTCGCAAGGGCCGATCCGCGCTGCCCCCTGCTGACTACATCGGCGAGACGCGACGCCTGTACGACAGTCTCGGCTACGACGGCTACCGATGGGCCGACAAGACCGACGAACCAGCGGCATTCGTTCCGCTGAGCAAGCCACTGTCGGAATGCCGGATCCTGCTGGTTGCCTCCGGTGGCGTCTACCGCCACGGACAGATTGCCTTCCACACCAAGGACGACACCTCGATCAGAGTCATCCCCACCGATACCCCGACTTCCGAACTCCGAACCGCTCACTTCGCCTACGACCAGGCCGATGCCAGAGTCGATCCGAACTGCGTGTTCCCCCTCGACGTGCTCCGTGACATGGTCATGGACGGCGAAGTGGGAGAGCTGTGCGAGGAGGCCCTCACCTTCATGGGGGGCATCTACTCGACCCGCAAGCTCGAAGCCGAGACCGTCCCGAGGATCCTCGAACGTTGTCGCGCCCAGGAGCCCGACCTCGTTCTCCTCGTTCCGGTCTGACCGGTCTGCCATCAGTCGGTCGGACTGATCGCCCGTCATCTCGAGGCCGCCGGATTCCCGACGGTCGGCTTCACGTCGGCCCGCAGCATCACCGCCGGCGCCAATCCGCCGCGGTCGGTGTTTCTCGATCTCCCGCTGGGCCACACCACCGGCTTGCCTCACGACCGTGTGGGACAGCGCCGAATCCTGTCCGAGGGTCTGGCTGCAGCTGTGATCATGGCCGAACCAGGCACCATCCACGAACTCGACTACCGGTACGTCGACGACGACTGGAAGGCCGAACCTTTGTCGTGGAGCCGCAAGCGTCAGGCTCGTAGAACGCACGATGGCCCGGCGACCCCGGCCAAAGCGGCGGATGCCGCGGGCGAGTCGAAACCCGCCGACACCCGTACGCCACGGTCGCCCAACCCCGTCTACCAGCACCCCGACGATGCCGTGGCCGCGGAGCAGACCAGCTTCGAGGAGCAGTGCCTGGTATGCATCGGCATCGCGCCGACCGACTGACCGGGGCTGACCCCGATCGGCTGCCGGAACGGAGTCAGCTCCCGGAATAGGGCGTGAACTGCGGTGGCCGCTTCTCGAGGAAGCTGGCGACACCTTCCTTGAAGTCCGAGCGCTTCAACGATGCAGCCATGACCCGGTTCGATTCCACCATCGCGTCGGCCACCGACAGTCCCGGATGGTTGTACACCTGCTGCTTGATGACCGAAATCGAGATGGGCGCCACGTTCTCCGCCACCTCGCGGGCGTAGGCGAGGGTGCGATCCATCAACTCGTCGGACGGATAGACCTTGTTCACGACCCCCATCTCGAGTGCCTCCTCCGCGAGGAACACCCTCCCGCTGATGAGCAGATCGAGGGCAACAGCCTGACCGGCCAAGCGCGGAAGGGTCCACGACACGCCGTGCTCGGCGATCAGGCCCCGGCGAGAGAACGCCGTGGTGAACTTGGCCCCGGCGGCGGCAAACCGGACATCACAGGCGAGCGCGTGCACGAACCCGAGCCCGGCGCACGAACCGTTGACGGCAGCAATGATGAGCTTGCCGATACCGAGGGCGTAGGTGGCGTCGCGCCTCTCGGGCGGAGTGGCATCACTTCGACCGCTACCGATGCCCTGGAGCATGTCCATGTCGGCCCCCGAACAGAATCCTCGGCCGGCCCCGGTCACGACGATCACGCGCACATCGGGATCGGCCTCCGCCCGATCGAGCAAGTTGAAGTACGCGGTGCCGAGCTCGCCGGTCCAGGCATTCAGTCGCTCGGGTCGATTGAGTGTGATGATGGCGACGTGGTCTCGGACTTCGTAGAGAACGACGTCGGTCTGCTCGCTCATGTGCTTCCCCTGCCTGGCTCATGGGGCCGACGTCCTCGAGCCGAACCCGCTGGCTGAGAACGTACTGGGCGTATGCTCGACGCGGAAATCGGCAAAAGGAGAGATGGCTCATGAGTGAGCTCGGATTTGACGGCAAGGTCGCAATCATCACCGGCGGCGGCAACGGACTGGGCAGGGAACACGCTCTGGAATTTGCGCGTCGCGGCGCTCGGGTCGTGGTGAACGATCTTGGTGGGGCGGTCGATGGCACCGGCGGGTCTCTGTCCGCCGCCGAGTCCGTGGTGGCCGAGATCGAAGCGCTCGGCGGCGAAGCAGTTGCCAATGGGGACACCGTCGCCACCGAGAAGGGTGGCGAGGCCATCGTGAAGACGGCCATCGATGCCTTTGGTCAAGTCGACATCGTGGTCAACAATGCGGGCATCCTGCGCGACAAGACGTTCCACAACATGATCGACGACTTGCTGTCGCCCGTCATCGATGTGCACCTCAAGGGAGCGTTCTTCGTCACTCGGCCTGCGTGGATTCACTTCCGCGAACAAGGGTCGGGTCGGGTCATCAACACCTCGTCGGCATCGGGCATCTTGGGCAACTTCGGCCAGACCAACTACGGCGCCGCCAAGATGGGGCTCGTCGGGTTCACCCGTGTGCTGGCGGCCGAGGGCGCCAAATACAACATCAGGGCCAATGCCATTGCGCCCGCCGCCCGCACCCGCATGACCGAGGACCTTCTCGGCCCGATGGCCGATTCGCTCGACCCCAAGCTGGTCACCCCGCTCGTGGTCTGGCTCGCTCATCACGAATGTGAGACCACCGGCGGCATCTACAGCGCCGCCGGTGGCACCGTGGCCCGCTTCTTCATCGGTCTCACCCAGGGCACACATCGGGGCGCCGACATCAGTGTCGAATCGGTGCGTGATGACTGGGACGACATCAACGACGAAACCGGCTACATCGTGCCGAACAGCCCGGCCGACGAGTTCGCGAAACTGATCGCCCAATGGAAGGCGGCTCAAGGGTGATCGCCGTCCGATGAAGCTCCCTGACCTGGTCGATGTGCTCGACCGTCGTGTGGACGTTGCGTTCGGACCGCTCCGGGGCCGCGCGTCCACCGACCGCGTCGCCTACCTGGCCAGTGAGCTGGCCGACTTCTCCGTCGGTTGGCACCTGACCAACGTCGTCGTCGCGCTGATCCGACCCGACCGCGAGCTGCACGCGTTGCGCATGGCGGCGACGCTGGGCGCGGAGTCGTTGTTGGTCAATGGCCTCATCAAGCCGATGTTCAAGCGCGAACGACCTGACGATTGGGAGCAAGTCGCCAGCGTGCAGGTCCGACGCCCGAAGACGGCCAGTTTCCCGAGCGGCCATGCCAGTTCCGCAGTGGTCGCTGCCATCCTGTTGACCGATGCCGTGCCCTCGCTGAGGCCGCTGTGGTGCACGGCCGCGGCCGTGGTCGGTGGCAGCCGGATCTATACGCGGATGCACCATGCGTCCGACGTGCTGGCGGGCGCCGCCCTGGGCGCAGTCATCGGAATGGCCGCCAAACGACTGGTGCCACTCCATTGAGCGAGCCGACATTGAGCGAGCCGACACTGAGCGAGCCGACACTGAGCGATCTCGCCTTGGGTGAAGCCGCCTCAGGAACCCAGGGTGCGCCGGGCGCTCATACCGAGGCGGCAATCAGCGAGCGAACGTCGAGCAGCAGATCGGTGACCTCCGAGGCCGACACGAGTTGGCGGTCGGTGAGCCCCCCGAGGCCCTGGTCAATCAGTGCAAGGGCGCCCTTCAGGGAGATGGTGGCCTCACCCTCATCGATGGTGCCCTCGGGGGCCTCGCTCGGCTCGATCATGACCAGAGCCTATCTCTCAGGCCCGTGGGTCAAGCAGCCAAGAACCTGTGCGCCTCGGATTCCGACCTTAGACTGGGCGATCTTGCGACCCAAGACGGCATCACCCCGGACACCTGTTCGTACGATGGGCTTCACCATCGGGATCACAAACCAGCGGGGTGGCTTCGCCTTCTGGCCCCTGGATCGACGCCCGCAGTGAGCGACGTGGCAGTGACCGCTATCAGCGAGGCTGCTGGGCTCCGACGAGAGTCGATTCTCGACCCCCTTCAACTTCCTCTGTGGCTCGCTCGTCTTCATCGAGCACTGCCGGTCGGCGACACGGTGCGGTTCAGCCTCACCGGTGGCTTGCCGGTCTCGCTCGAACTCCTCCTCGAGGGCGCCGGCTTCGAGCTCGACAATGGGAAACTGGTCCGGCTGGAGACCCTTCCGGACATCGTCGCCCCGGGGATGAGGACCCTGGTGTGTGGCCTCAATCCCAGTCCACACGCGGCAATGTCCGGGGTGGCGTTCTCCCGAGCCGGCAATCGTTTCTGGCCTGCAGCACTGGACGCTGGTCTGGTGTTGCGCGATCGCGACCCCTACGATGCCTTGGCCTCGCGGCGCGTCGGCTTCACCGACCTGGTCAAGCGCACGACTCGCCGGGCCGACGAGCTGAACGCCTCGGAGTACCGCTCCGGCGTTGCACGGCTCGAACGACTGACAGCTTGGCTGCATCCCGAGACGGTCTTGATGGTCGGGCTGGCCGGCTGGCGCCTGGGCGTCTCGCGCTCGGCCACGACGGGTTGGCAGCCCGAGACTCTCAGTGGAGTACCGGTCTATGTGATGCCCAACACCAGCGGACTCAACGCGAGGGTGTCGCTCGACGATCTCGCCGAGCACATGAGGACGCAGCTCGCTGGGCCCGTAGGCGCCAGACCGCTGGCCTGACGGTTCGATCAGGTTGGGCTCGACAGGGCCGAGCCGGAGGAATCAGGCGGTCGGCTCGGCCGGGGTCTCCCCACCCTCGCCATCGACCGGCGCATCCTCGCCATCAACGGGGGCATCCTCGCCATCAACGGGCGCATCCTCGCCATCGACCGGGGCATCCTCGCCATCGACCTTCTCGGTGGCGTCGCGAACCTTGTCGACGGCACTCTCGACCGCGCCACCGACCGTGTGAGCCAGACCGCCGGCCTTTTCTGCGACGCTACCCAGCGCATCGCCGGCCTTTTCGGCCAGTGGACTCAAGGCGCCGGTCGCCTTCTCGGCGACGCCACCGAGCTTGCCTTCGGCGACCTTGGATGCACCGCCCATCTTTGCCTTGAGCTTGTCGAGGATGCCCATAGCTACTCCCTTGATCAGGAACCACGTCGAAGTCTCGCGACGCGGTCAGTCCAAGTCTGCCTTCTTTTCGCCCGAGTCGGTGCGATGTACCGGACACCGTGCCAACCTCTCTGTATGGAACGCCCTCAAGGAAAGCTGTTCGTCGGTGAGCAACTGACCCCGGGAACCGGCGAACGCTCGGGTGAGGCGGTGCTGCTGTCGAGCGCCGACTTCACGACGCACGGCGTCATCGTCGGCATGACCGGATCCGGCAAGACCGGACTCGGAATCGTCCTGCTCGAGGAAGCGCTCGCCAGTGGCATCCCCGTCCTGGCCATCGATCCCAAGGGTGACCTCGGCAATCTGGCCCTCAACTTCCCCGACCTGGCCCCGTCGGATTTCGAGCCTTGGATCGACGAGGGTGCCGCTCGGGTCGCACAGACCTCCGTGGCGGATCTCGCGACCAAGACGGCTGAGAGCTGGCGCTCCGGCCTCGCCTCGTGGGGTCTCGACGGATCCGACGTCGCTCGGCTCGGGCGATGTGCTCGACCGATCATCTACACCCCTGGTTCGAATGCCGGTGTTTCGCTCAACGCACTCGGCCGACTCACCCGCCCGGCGTCGGACGATCCTTCGGTTCGTCAGGATGAAGCCGATGCCACGATCAGCGGCCTGCTGGGCCTCGTGGGAATCGAGAGCGATCCGCTTGCCGGCCGTGAACACATCCTGCTCGCCAACCTCATCACCCGCGCCTGGGAGTCCGGAACCGAGCTCGACCTTCCCTCGCTGCTCGGACAGATCCTCGACCCTCCGATCCGCAAACTCGGCGTGCTCGACCTCGAGACCTTCTATCCCGCCGACGATCGTCGAGCACTCGTGCTCCGTCTGAATGGATTGCTGGCCTCGCCCAGCTTCTCGGCCTGGGCCGAGGGTGTGCCGCTGGACATCGGATCCATGTTGTGGGATCCCTCGGGTTCGCCGCGAGCAGCAATCGTCTCCCTCGCCCATCTCGACGAACCAGAACGCCACTTTGCCATCACGCTCGTTCTCAGCCGCGTCATCAGTTGGATGCGCACGCAGTCCGGCACCAGCGAGCTTCGAGCCCTCATCTACATCGACGAGCTCATGGGCCTCGCTCCCCCCGTCGGCAACCCGCCGCCCAAGAAGCCGATCCTGACGCTGTTGAAACAAGCCCGAGCCTTCGGCGTCGGTCTGGTGCTCTCCACCCAGAATCCGGTTGATCTCGATTACAAGGCCATCAGCAACGCAGGCACATGGATGATCGGTCGCCTCCAGACCGAGCAGGACAAGAACCGATTGGTGGACGGGCTTCGTGGCGCCGATGGCGGCGTGGACGTCGCGCAGGTCAAGCGGGTGATCAGCTCTCTGGGCAAGCGACAGTTCGTGCTGCGCACGAGCAAGACCAGCGAGCTTCCCTTGTTCACCACCCGTTGGGCAATGAGCTATCTGGCCGGCCCCATGACCCGCGAACAGATCTCCTTGGTCACCGCCGACCAACGCGCCACGGCGATCCCTGCGTCCTCGGCACCGGACGCCACGGCGGTGAACGACGACACGACGGCCGGCTCGACGCCGAGTGTGGGCGCTTCGGGGGCGGACTTGGCCGAAGACGAGTCCATCGTCCCACCGACCCTTCCCGACGACCTGCTCGTGAGATACCTCCACCCCAGTGCGCCCTGGGGCGATGCCGTCGGCGCTGACCCTCGGAGCAATCGTCTGGTCCCGATGTTGGCAGCGAGGGTCACCCTGCTGTTCGACGACACCGCTTCGGAGCTGCGTCACATCGAGGAGTGGGAAGCCCTCCTACCTCTCCACGGTGACGCCATCGATGTGGCCGATGCCATCTCGGTCGACTTCGATGATCGCGATCTCGTCGCCGAGGCCCCTGCGGGAGTCCGCTACGTCCCGCCTGGACTCCCCCTGACCAAGGCGACCCTCAGGAATGCCCAGACCTCGCTGAAGGCACGACTCCATGCCGAGGAGTCCCTCGCGCTGCACCGGAATGCCGCGCTGAAGCTGGTGTCCAGACCGGGCGAGAGCGAGCAGGAGTTCACAGCGCGTTGCCACGCGAACGCTGATGAGGCAAAGGACGCGGCCGCCGAGAAGATACGGACAAAACTCGAGGCCCAACGCTCCCGCATCGAGGCCGCACTGGCCAAGGCCGAGGATCGGGTGAACGAACTCGAGGTCCAGCAAGAGGGCAACCGGACCCAGCAGTTCGTCGACCTCGGCACCAGCCTCCTCGGTGGTCTCCTGGGTGGCCGTCGACGAGCCAGTGGCATGGCAACCGCAGCGCGACGAGCAGCGAGTGGGCGCCGACAGGCGCAATCGGCCGAGGCCCGACTCGATACCGCTGAGAACAGGGTCGCCGAGAAGGTGGAGGAGCTCGAGGAGCTCGAGCATCGGCTCCAGGACGCCATCATCGAGATCGATGACGAGTGGTCGGCAAAGGCGGAGGACATCGAGCCGATCGAGGTCACCCTCGAAAAGGCCGATATCACCATCACCGACTTCGTCCTGGTCTGGGTGCCGATGGCGGCGTGAGCAACCGTCTCGTCCTGCGACGCAGTCACACCGCAGTTCGGCGACGTGCGGGTTCAGCGACGTGCGGGTTCAGCGACGAGCGAGCTGCCGAGCGGCCTCGAGCGGCTGCACCCCGGCAAATCCCATGATGGACAAGGCCGGCGTCGTGACGCCCGCTGCGACATAGCGATCGATGTGTTCACGGCACGCCTCGGGTGAGCCATGGATGATGAGTTCATCCACGACCGAGTCCGGAATGGCGGCGAGGGCAGCCTTGCGGTCTCCGGCTGCCCAGGCATCCCACATCGGTCGAAGTCGCTCACGTCCGAGCCACCGGTGGAACTCGGCATAGACCGGAACGTTCAGGTAGGCGGCGATGGCGAAACGCGCCTGCTCACGCACCTTGTCGGTATCGGTGCTGGGGCAGACGAACATCCGCGCCACGATCTCCTTGCCCTCACCCTGGGCGTGCACGATCGATGCCACCTGGGGCACATCATCGGCGGCCAGCCAGTTGATGATCGCTCCGTCGCCCTCACGTCCGGCGAGCCGGAGCATACCCTCACGCAGTCCGGCGATGAGGATCGGGGGCGGTTCCGGGGGCTGGATGCCGAGGCGGAATCCGTTGATCGAGAACGAGTCGTAGTCCTTGGTGATCTTCTCACCCGTGAAGGCCTCCCGCAGGAAGCGAACCATGTCGCGAGTCCGCTTGTACGGCTCGTTGAACGGAATCCCGTTCCACCGCTCGACGATGACATTCGACGAGGAGCCGATGCCCATCACGAACCGTCCGGGTGCCGCATCGGCCAGCGCAGCCGCGCTCTGGGCCATCAATGCCGGGCCGCGGGTGAATGCGGGGATGATTGCGACGCCGAGTCGGAGCTCGGGGGCCCAAGCGGCTGCCAAGGTGAGGGGCGTGAAGCCGTCAGAACCATCGGCCTCCGATGACCAGACATCGGTGTATCCCAGATCGACCAGCTCCCGAAGCGCATCTCGATGTTCCCAGAGATGCAGCCCGGCAAAGGGCAGGGACATGCCATAGCGACTCATCGAATCTCTCGCTTCCCGAGACCGGGTTCGCTCGACTCGAAGCAGACCGTGATCACGCCGGCTGGTGCCAGGCGGTGTGGGGCGACGCAGCAAGCAGTTCGGCCTGAGGGGAGCGGCCGAACCACGCCCCGGCCATCAGGCTCGGACCGGAAGCAAGCACGCTCATGACGCCGTCGACACCACCCAATGAGCGGACGCTGTCGAGCGGCTGGCCCAACTCGACCTCGATCGCGTTACGAACCGTGGCGCGCGTGGCGATGTCGGTTGCCTGATCCGGGGTACGGGTCGTGAGCAGGGAGAACGCGGCCCGACGGGCCTCGGGGACTCGGCGAACACGCCGCCACGCCCGCAACGGTGAGAACCCGGGACGCAGCGCCAACTCCGCGCCTCCCATGGACCGACCGACGATTTCGCCGACGCGCTCGATGGGAACGGCCGCAGCGAAGATCGCCAGATGTTGCTCTTCCATACCGAAGGCAAAGCCGACACGAAGCCGCTTGACCTCCCACGCCGACCAACAATCGGGGTCGACCACATGGTCGCATCGAACATAGGCGCGCTCGAAGCCGATCGGGCCGACCTGCCACCCGCGAAGCACGCCGCTTCCCGACCAGAGGTCGAGGTTCGACTCGGGGCCGTGCGAAGGACGCACCGAATCCCACAACCGCTGGGCATCGAGCAGATTGGTACGGGCGATCTCCTTACGGTGTTCCAGTTCGGCGATGTCGGCGAGGCCGACCATCGGCGATGGCCCGTTCGGGGACTGATCGAACAGATGATCCTCGCCGAAGAGTGAGCTCCCGCCGGAGACGCCGCCGGCCGAAACGCGTTCGAGTGGACGACCGACGCTCGCGGCCACACCTGCCATTGCCATCTCGTAGGCCTCGACGGCCTCGGTGAACTCGCCCCGCGCCTTGACGACCGCAGCTGCGGCTCGCTGGCTCGGGGCTTCGGCACGAAGCCCGACGATGGCACGCCGCTGACGCCGAGCCGCCGAGGACTCGTACATGGCAAATACGGCCACGGCGACCAGGAACACACCGGCAAGACCGGCGAGCGAGAACGTGAGAACAGTTTGGGCGTCCATGAGGCGACGCTACCGCGCACTCACGGCGGGTGAGAAATTTCGGGGAGGACCCTGGGCACATTCACCCAGATTGCGCTAAAATATCACTCTTTGTGGTGGATTGGCCGCATCTCGCCGGCGCTCACCACAAGCGTGTCACAGCCCTTGTTCATACTCGTTCCCATGACCTCAGGCACCACCAAGACCACGATCCTTCGTCCAATCGGTCGCCCCTTCCAGCTCCACCTTCTCGAAGGCGAGACGGCATGGCGCATCGACGAGCAAACCAAGCGCATCGGACGCGAGGGCATCGCCAAAGCACGGGCCGCCCTGGCAGCCTGCGCCACCGACGAAGCGTTCGTCCATCGTCTGACCGTCGATTCCGGCGGACCGGCAACCCTCGCAGACCGTCTCCCCTTGCCCGCCCTGGCCGCCTGAGGGTTCGTCAGCACACAGGGCAGGTCGTAGGCTCGTCTCATGTCAGAGGTTGTCATCATCGAAGCAGTCCGTTCGCCCATCGGTCGCCGCAATGGCGGCCTGGCCACCATGCATCCCGCCACCCTTCTGGCCGAGATCCACAAGGAACTCATTGACCGAGCCGCCATCGATCCAGCCATGGTCGGCCAGGTCATCAACGGCTGTGTCAGCCAGGTCGGCGAGCAATCGTTCAATATCGGACGCACTGCTTGGCTCAGCGCCGGTTTGCCCATGTCGGTACCGGCCACCACGGTCGACACGCAGTGTGGTTCGTCCCAACAGGCCACCAACCTCGCCGCCGCACTCATCGGCGCCGGCGTCATCGATGTTGCGGTGGCCTCGGGCGTCGAGGTCATGAGCCGCATTCCCATTGGCATCAATTCCTCGAAGAAGCTCGGACTGGGCGTACCGATCCCCAAGACGTACTTCGAGCAATACGAATTCACCTCCCAGTTCGAAGGCGCAGAACGCCTGGCCGACGCCTACGGCATCACCCGCGACGAGACCGATGCGTTCGGGCTTCGTTCACAACAGCTTGCAGCCCGGGCATGGCAGGAGCAGCGCTTCGCCACCCAGCTGCACGCCATCGATGCCCCTGATCTGGACGAGCACGGCAAGCCGACGGGCACGACCCATCGAGTCGACGTCGACGAGGGTTTGCGCGACACCACTCTGGAGTCACTGGCCAATCTCAAACCGGTGGCCCGCGAGAACGGAGTGCACACTGCCGGAAACTCTTCACAGATCAGTGACGGCGCAGCTGCCGTCTTGTTGATGAGCGCCGAGCGGGCCACGGCGCTCGGCCTCAGCCCCAAGGCCCGGATCCTCGACACCTGCCTGGTGGGCGTCGACCCAGTCCTCATGCTCACCGGTCCCATCGACGCCACGCGCCTGCTACTCGAGCGCACCGGTCGATCGCTCGCCGACCTCGATCTGGTCGAGATCAACGAGGCGTTCGCATCGGTGGTTCTCGCCTGGCAACGAGAGTTCGATGTCGATCACGAGATCGTCAACCCCAATGGTGGCGCCATCGCGCTCGGCCACCCGCTCGGAGGCACCGGAGCCTTCCTGATGACCAAAGCCGTCCACGAGCTCGAGCGAGCCCAGAAGACGACTGCCTTGATCACGATGTGTTGTGGTGGCGGACTCGGTACAGGAACACTCATCGAACGGATCTGAGCGAGCGCAGAGCCAGCGTGTTCTGCGATTGCTCCTGAGCCTCGGCGTCGTGCTGGGCGGCTGCGAACGACCCGGTACGGTCGCCGCGCCGACGCCCACCGATCCCCCATCTCAGGGGACGGCAATGCTCGTGCGGGTGATCGACGGCGACACCATCGACGTCACCATCGGCAATCGGCCCGAACGCGTGCGCCTGATCGGCGTGGATACACCCGAATCCGTGTCGCGGCAGACCCCCGACCAGTGCTTCGGTGCCGAGGCATCGGCAGCGCTGGAGGCACTGCTTCCCAAGGGCACGCAACTGCGACTCGAACGAGATCGCCAGACCCGCGATCGCTATGGCCGCCTTCTGGCCTATGTCTACCGAAGCGACCCGGGACTGATCGACAGCACGAATCCGGTCGATGACTCGAGCTCGCCGGACCGATCGGAGCTGTTCGTCAATCGCTGGTTGCTCGAGGGCGGCTACGCCGACACGGCCTTCTTCGCACCCAACACGACCTACGAGGCGTCCTTCATCGGCACCCGAGATCTCGCACGCCGACAAGGGCTTGGACTTTGGTCTGCCTGCAACGGACCGGACCAGCCAGTCGACTCCCTCGGCGGACCGGCGCCGCCTGAAGATTCCAACCGGTAGCGTTCCCCGGGTGACTGCATTGCTGGAGCGCCTCGGCCTAGCGCCCGATGCTCGGGCCATTGTGCTGACCTGTGATGGGCTCGGCTCTTCGAACGCAGCGAACCTCGGCGTCTACCAGGCGCTACGTGAAGGCATTGCCACCACGGCCACGCTGCAGGTGCCCAGCCCCTGGGCTCGGGGCGCGGCCGCCGACTATCAGGGTGAGGATGTGGGCGTCGCGCTCACACTCAACAGCGAATTCGAGACCTACCGATGGGGCCCCATCACCCAGGGTGCTTCTCTTCTCGATGGCGATGGTGGGTTCCCGCGGACGGTGTCGGATCTCTGGGATCACGCCGACCTGGAGGAGGCTCGACGCGAGTGTCGCGCTCAGTTGGAGCGGGCGGTGCTCTGGGGCTTCGACATCTCACACCTCGACGGACACCTCGGTGCCATCTACAGCCGGCCGGAGTTCTTCGACATCTATCTCGACCTGGCTCGCGACTACCGGCTCCCGGCCTCGTTGCCCGATCCGTCGATCGACCTCGGGTTCCCCGCTCGTGAGCTGGCTGCCGAGGAGGGCATCCTCGTGCCTGATGCCGTGGTATCCGTCCCGCTGCCGGCAGAGGCACGAGGGGTCCTGACCGCCGCCGTTGGTGCCCTGGTCCCCGGCGTCACCGAGCTCCATGTCCGACCGGCCCTCGACACGCCCGAACTGCGCGCCATCACACCCTCGTGGGCCGCCCGGGTCGGTGACGCCCATCTCGTCACCTACGATCGCTCGTTCAAGGCGGCCATCGACCGCAGTGGGGCCATCCTCATCTCCTATCGGGACATACGCGCCGCCCAGCGAGCTCGCTGACGGGTCGCGGCCCCTCGTCTCAGGAGACGGCGGCGGAGACCTCAGCCGAGTCGAGCACTTCGAGCGCGGCCAACAAGGCACCGATGCTGCCCTCGGGCTTCACGTCTCCCTGCATGTAGGCGACCGTGAGCGACAGCGCGCCGGATGCCCAGGCATCGAACTGCTTTCGAGTGATCGAAATGACGGCCTGTGGTGCAGCGTCGCTCGGTCCGACGACCCGACCGTCGACGAACTCCATGGTGACCGGACTCGAACCGACGCCGAAGGCAACCCGACCCCGCAGTCCGGCGCCATCGCAGCGACCGTCGGTCGCGTCCACCAATCGTTGCACCAGGTCCTTCGTAACGTCACTCATCAGTCGTCGTCCTCGATGCCGGTGAGGAGGTCGTGTTCCGGGGGCCTGACCTCGACGTGGCTACGGGCCAGGATGAAGTCCTCGGTGTGATAGGCGTCGGCCGCGACGTCGTCAGGAAGCCCGAACCAGAACTTGGCCGTTGGGTCCACCTGGGTGGCGTGGGCCAGGAGTGCGTCGCGGCGTACATGGTAGAAATCACGCACATGGACCCGAGTCGAGATGCGGTGATCGAGTGATCGACGATTGAACCAACCCTCGTCATAGGGCGACTCCAGACCTCGAGCAACAAACGCCTCGTGATGGGCAATCATCCTTGCCCGTGTCCACATCGAGTAGTAGAGCTTGTGGGGTCGCCACGGTTCATGCTCGGCCTCGGGATACCAGTCGGCCTTGGCCGCCCGCTCGAACGCCAGGACGCTGATGTCGTGGACCCGCAGGTGATCGGGGTGTTTGTACCCCTGCTGATCGTCGGCATAGGTGAGGATCACATGTGGCCGGTGCCGGCGGATGATGTGCACGAGACGACCGACGGCTTCGTCGAGATCGGCGTTGGCAAAGGCATCGGGCCGCTGGTTGGCCTCTGATCCCGGCATGCCCGAGTCGCGATAGCCGAGCAGGTAATGATCTTGGTACCCGATGATCTTGACCGCTCGTTGCAGCTCCTCGGCCCGTACCGAGGCCAGATCCTCCTTCACCTCGGGTAGATCCATCGCGGGATTGAGAATGTCGCCCTCTTCGCCACCGGTGGCACAGACGAGCACGGCCTCGTGGCCTTCGGCCACGTACCGGGCAACCGTTGGAGCACCCTTGGAGGCCTCGTCGTCGGGATGGGCGTGAACGCTGAGCAGACGTGCCATTGCCTAGAAAGCTAGCGAGAGATTGGACCGAGGACTCAGGAACCCCAGCAGACACGCCGACGTTGGTAGTGTCTGTTCGACGCCGACCTTCGGTTCCGAGCAGAGGTATTCGAGCTAAGGGGTACTGCGATGGACGATCCAACGACCTGGGCATTTCTCTGGTTGGTCGTTGCGGCAGTGTTCGGCATCGGCGAGATGCTGATGGCTGGGTCGTTCTTCATGCTCCCCTTCGCAGTCGGCGGCGTCCTCGCCAGCTTCGCCAGCTTCGCCGGTGTGCCCGTGGCCGGTGGCTGGCTGATCTTCGTCGTTGCCTCGATCCTGGCGTTCCTCGCCCTCAAGCCACTCGCAGCACGACTCGACCTCGATCTGCCCAATCCCGTCGGCACCGGCGCCAACCGCCTCGTCGGGGACGTCGGGGTGGTCTCGGACGAAATACCCGGGAGTTCAGCCGGTCAAGGCATCGTTCGCATCGGCGGCGAGGATTGGCGGGCAGAGACGCGGAACGTCGGCCGCCTCCTCCCTGGCACCCCGGTTCGAATCATCGCCGTCGAGGGCACCAGGGTCATCGTCGAGTCGACAACGTTATTTTGACGCAGACCTGACCCGCAGCATCTTGGCCAACCCATGGTCCGGCCAACAGAAAGAGGTACCAGCTCATGGTTTTCATCGCCGCACTGGCTGTGGTCATCGTCGTGATCATCGTCTACATGGCTACTGGTGTCCGGATCGTGCACCCGTACCAGAGGGGGGTCATCGAGCGTCTCGGTAAGTACAAGGAAACCGCCGACCCCGGTCTGCGGATGATTCTCCCGTTCATCGAGCGGATCCGGATCGTCGACATGCGCGAGCAGGTCATCGATGTCCCGCCGCAGGAGGTCATCACCGAGGACAACGTCGCGGTGTCGGTGGACGCCATCGTGTACTTCGAGGCCACCGATCCTCAGCGGCTGTTGTACAACGTGTCGAACTTCATCTTGGCAGTCACCAAGCTGGCCCAGACCAACCTGCGAAACGTGATCGGTGAGATGACCTTGGACGAGGCCTTCACCTCTCGTGAACGAGTGAACGCCGCGCTGCGCCAGATCCTCGACGATGCCACCGACAAATGGGGCGTACGGGTCGTGCGAGTGGAAATTCAGCGGATCGATCCACCAACCGATGTCATGCACGCGATGCACGAGCAGATGAAGGCCGAACGGACTCGACGCGCCGTGGTGACCGAGGCCGAAGGGCAGCGATCGGCCGCCATCACCAAGGCCGAGGGCGAGAAGCAGGCGGCGATCCTGAGCGCCGAGGGACAAAAGCAGCGCGACATCCTCAACGCCGAAGGTGAAGCACAGGCAGTTCGTACCCGGGCCGAAGCCGAGCAGTACCGCCAGGAGACCGTCGCAAACGGTGAGGCCAATGCCATCGCCGCGGTCTACGGCGCCATCAACAGCTCCGGCACCGACGAACGAGTCATTGCCATCAAGTATCTCGAGGCCCTGCAGGGCATCGCCAACGGCCGGGCAACGAAGATCTTCGTGCCTGCTGACATGTCGGCAGCCCTCGGATCGATCGGTGGCATCGCCGAGCTGCTCCGCGGCGATGGCGGACCGCGTCGCGATGAACCGGACGACGAGGCGCCCGCTCCTCGGCCGACGCCCCGGGCCACGGCCCCGGCACCCGCTCAGCGACCCTCGGCAGCCTCCCTGTCTTCGAGAGCGGTGGTCACTCCCCCGCCGCCCCAGGTCAGCACTCCCGCTCCACCGATGGCTCCGAGGATGCCTGCTCCACCGAGCAGTCCCGGCCCATCGGCCGGCGACGTGTCCGCGGCCGATTCGATGTCGATTCGTTCCGGCACTTCCGACGCGCTCTCCGACCTCTTCCGCGAACTCGGCAGCTGACAGTCGTTCGGGTCACCAGCCGAATCGGCCCCGATCGATGAGGCGGGAGCTCGGTCAGAGGTCCGACAGCGGCGCCCACGTCGAATGGGTGCCGCTGGAGATGCGTTCGGGGAGGCGCACTCGGGCCACCGGGCCATCTGATGGACGCGACGCATCGAGAATCACACAGTCCGATCGATCCCGGTTCACATCGGTGGTGAACGTCACCAGGTAGCCATCGTCCTCGGCGGTCGAACCGTCGCGCGGAGCCATCACCGTCTCGCTCACGAAGACGCCGTCCTCGAAACGAACAACCTCTTCGGCGCCGGTGTCGAGGTCGTGTTTGAGCAGTCCGTTGAATGCGAACAGGCCCGGCACGGCCAGAGCGTTGTAGGAGTAACGATGGCGACGACCGCCATGACGGCCATTGATCATCGGGAACTCCGAGCAACGGTCGCTCATCGATTCCTCGGTACAGACCCCTGTGCTGAGGTTGAAGCGCCACCGATGAGCACGCGTCTCGACCGCGTTGAGGTCGAGTGCCTCGAAGCCCTTCCACTCCGGCGGCAGGACTCGGGGAACGCCGCGAGCGGTCGGGTTGTGCTGGAAGAAGCCATCCAGCACGATCTCGTCGCCCTCCTCGTAGGCGTTCGTCCAATGCAGGACGAACGTCGGGTCGGCCTCGAACCACTGCACATCCTTGGCCGTACCATGCCGAGGGAGCACGGCGAAGCGACTGGGACGGTCGCGATCGAATCGATTGGCGTAGAACCCTTGGGCCAGACCCTCGGGATCCCAGTACAGGGGAAGATCGTTGAGGATCGAGTAATGCTCGGTGAACGCCATGTCATGGGGAAGTCGGGGCCCCGGCAGTTCGACGTCGACGTAGTCGGTGAGCACTCCGTCACGACTCACCACGCCGTAGTGCAGGTACGGCGCCTCGGTGCCGTAGTTGAAGAACAGCAGTTCGCCTGTGTGTTCGTCGATCTTGGTGTGCGCCGAGACTCCTTCTGGAGGAAACCAGCCAGTCGAATCCTGGGGACGGGCCCACGTGGTCTTGCCCAGCCCCTCGAGCGTGCGAGGATCGAGCCGGTACAGCTCGCCGCACTGATAGAAGCTGGCGAGCGCAACTCCCCCGTGGACGACGACGTCGGTCGAGGCGTTGTCCTTCATCATCGTGCGCGCACCCCACCCGTGGTCGGCCAAGGCCAACTCGGGACGTTCGGTGATGCCGGCCCACAGGCTTTGCTTCGCCTCCTGTTCGGCAAGGAAGCCATCGGTTCGAACGAAACGGTTGGCGTAGCGGACCTCGCCACCGGCGAAGGAGATCGAGTGCATCATCGAGTCACCGTCGAAGGGGTGATAACGCCGGATCGGCTCGAACAGCGGGTTCTCGGTGTTGCGCAGGTACACGCCGTTGAGATCCTCCGGGATCGTCCCCTCGACGTCCATGTCCCAGGCGTCGTACTCGACATGTTGGGGCCGCCAAGGGCCCGACCGATAGGGGTGATCGTCCTCGGGTGGCAACCCCGAGGCAAACGACTGCTTGATCTCGACCTTCATTTTTCCTCCCGGAGCAAGTGCATTCGATACGGGCTTCGTTCAGTCGGCAGCATCGTCGAGTGACTCGAGTTCGTAGTCGCCGTCATCGTCCTCGACGAGCCGCCATCCGAACATCTCGGCCAACGCCACCCTGCCTTCCTCGGGACCGCTGGCCAGGATCGAGTCGCCCTCGCGAATCTCGACGTGTCGCCGCGGTCGGTACCAGTATCGGCCCTCGCGTTCGATCGCCAGCACCGTGTACCCCGGCTCGATTGGCAACTCGATCTCGCCCAGTGTCTGGCCGTGCACCGAGGCGCCGCGGCCCACGGGCATACGCACCACCACGTCGTCGGTGTCGCCGAGCGCCACTGCGAGCACCGGATGAAGCTCGGTCGACTGTTCGACCATCCACACCATGGACTGCGCCTGGTCACCGATGTCCTCGGCCGCCGCTGCGAGATGCAGGAGTCCCCGCAGCGGCGCCAGGTCGACCCCGTCCACGGCGGATCGGAGCACCCACAGCTCGAGGCGATGATTCATCTCGTCGAGGCGGTCTTCGAGATGCCGCACTTCGGCCGCCAGGCTTCGATCGCGGTAGACCAGCGCAGAATACGCCAGACCGACCGCCACCTCGGACAGATTCTTCATCTCGATCAACGTGTCGATGGCCCGGTCGAGGTCGGTGAGCGCCACCGCCTCGGGGGGCTCGGGCATGTGATAGGCCGGGGCACCGGCCAGCTCCCGCAGTCGCACGATCCCATCGGGCGAACCGCGAAGGAACAGCACGTCGCTCGGGTGGAGAATCTCGTCACCGCCAGGGTCGACGATCCAGTTCCGCCCTCGGCGGATGGCCATGATCCGCATACCGGTGACGACCGGCAACTCGAAGCTGGAAACCGGACGGTTGGCGAAGTGCGACCCACTCGCCACTTCGACCCGATGCGAGATCTCCTCCGCCGAACTCAGGTCCACCACCAGCTCACGGGGGATCCCGAGGCGGCGCGTGACGATGCGCGAGATGTCGACTGCATCGTTGGCAATTCGCTCGAGCGCCGACACGACCTGGAGCACCGCAGCCATGGCCTCGGCTTCGCGGCGGTGGCGTACCGCCACGATGCAGAGGGTCCGCATCTGATGAACCAACGCGTTGATCTCCGACTCGAGTTCGTCGACTTCGTCGGCCATGTCAGGATCGTTGAAGTAGACCGAGGCATAGGCCAAGTCGACCATCAGCTCACTTGTGTCCTTGGCCTCCGCCAGCATCTCTCGCAGGGTTCGGGATTCCATCCGGTTCAGTTACCCATCCGCTTTCGTTGTAGAAGGATCATGCCACTCCCCAGAGGCGCAGCGCACCTACGAATGTGGCGGCGCCCACCACGTCGAGGCTCGCGGTCACGATGGGTATGCCGTGGTTGTCGGGATCGAGCCCGAAACGCACGACCAACAGCGTCGAGTAATACGAGACCGCGGCGACGAACGTGGTGACGATCATCCCGCCGGTGAGAGCCACAGCGATGAGGACCAGGAACCCGGGCGAGGTCTTACCGGCCGGACCGCTGATGAGTCCCGCCAGCAGGGCCAGGAACAGATAGATCGGGACCGACAACAAGAAGGTGATGGCGATGTCGGTCCGGGCTTCTCCACGGGGGATCAACGACGACTCGACGAATCCGAGGTGCACCTTCGTCGCCAGCCGGCTGGACAGGATGCCTCCCAACGCTCCCCCGGTGCTCAGGAATCCGGGAAGGATCACCAGCAGGACGGTGAAGGTCAGGAAGCGATCGATCGATGCCTCGAGGGTGAGGCCGGCGATGAGGCTGAGCACACCCGCACCGACCAACACCGGCAGCGACTCCTGAACGATGCGACGACACGTGCTCAACGTCGAAGCGATGATGAGTACGAACAGTGCCACCGCCACGAGAGTCATGACGACTGCCAGACCTCGGGTGAACCAGCCCCGTCTGATGAGCATGGTCGCCAGCACCAGTGCCGGCAGCGTGACGAAGTCTCCCGATGCCGACACCAGCGGCGCAGTGACATTGTCGAGATCCCACCCGAATCGAGCCGAACCCACCGCAAGGGCGAGGGTGATCAACAGCACGACCAACGACGCGACGGTCCCACCGAACACCGACACGACGATGAAGTCGGCCATGCCGATGGGATCGACGCCCCCGACTCGTACGACCCAGGCGAATGCCTCGGCGATCACCCCGAGGCAGACCGCAGCGGTCACCGACAGCGCCATGGTGGCAGCGACGTTCTGGCCCAGTGTCGAATCCAGGCGCCAACTCCAGGAGAACGTACCGGTGCGAAGCGCGGTCGACAGCCGACCCCCGAGCGGGCCGAACAGGTTGCCGCGCAGGCCGATTGCCGCCGGAATGAAGAGCAACAGTCCCGGGAACTGCCGAAGCGTGCTCTGGAAGCCGGCAATCGTGAAGCCGGTGATCAAGCTGGTCGTCGCCGACAGCATCAATGCCGCCAAGCTCTGGCCTGCATCTCCCCGAGCCGGGCCCAACAGGCCACCCAGGGGACGCCAGGCCAGACGTGGGACCGCCAACGGCACCCGAGCCCGCACGCGGGCGCCCACTCGAGCCCGATCGTGACCCGACTCAGGCGATGCTCGACCCTCAAGCGACATCGTGATCCAGAGGTGTCATCACGCCGAGGGTAGCCATGGCTACTCTCGGAGACTGTGACCGGCCTCAGGCATTGCGTGCCCCATCGGGGGGATCCCTCACTGCTGGTGGCGATCGTGCTGTCGGTGCTGCTCGGTGCGGGGTGCGCCAGCGACGGGCGCGAACTCCGAACGCCTGAACCGTGGCAGACGACCACGACCCGCCCTGCGCCGCCAACGTCGGCCCCGCCGTCCCTGACGGGGTCGAGTGGCATCGAGTTGTCGAGCCCCGACTTCGAACCCGGTGGACCGACACCCCTCGATCAGACGTGTGCCGGGGGCAATCGGCCACCCGCTCTGGAGTGGACCAGCGTCCCG
>JAHECQ010000212.1 GCA_024641625.1 Acidimicrobiales bacterium
ACACGATGACGACCCCCAACAGCTCAGCGACGAAGACGTCACCAGCGAAGAAGGCTCAGCACCGCCAGACGCGGACCGTCACGTGTAACACAGGAACCGGAGCCAGTGTCGCCCAGCTACCAGAACCCGTCCGAGAAGTGTCACCCACCTACCGGAGCCAACGCGTCAACCATGACCCGGGACAGCACAATGCTATTGGCGTCCTAATTGGCGTCCTGGCCGAAAATGCAGGAGAGCCGGCCCTTGCGGACCGGCTCTGACCTGGACGTTCACCGTCGGGCTGGGGAGATTCGAACTCCCGACCTCTTGACCCCCAGTCAAGCGCGCTAACCAAGCTGCGCCACAGCCCGTGGCGGCATGATGTTACCTGGACCCGATCGTGTTCCCTGACTCGTTCAGCGAAACGATCCTGCGGATTCAGAACTTGCCGACAACCCAGATGATGCCCTGGATCAGGCGGTACCCGAGATAGATCACCAAGGCAGCCACCATCACCCAGAAGTGCCAGGGCGCCTTCTTGACGGCAGGTGCCTTGACGTCGGCGATGTCGACCTTGCTGCCACAGGTCACGCACTTCCCTTCGGTATCCAGGGCGGTCGGGGCACGGTATTCATCGCAGCTGTCGCACCAGGGCACCGGCGAAGCCTACGGCCGTGCCGTCGCACGTTGACGCCGCCGCCGCAACTCCCGGCCGTCACCTCCAGATACCGAAGGCCAGCCCCGTGCCGGTGCCCGCCGGCGTGCGATAGCCGGGAACGTAATCGACCAGTTCGAACGAGCGATCCGAACACATGGCTGCGACCACCAGCCAGTTCTTGATCTCCGAGGTACCGGCCACGAAGGTCTCCTCACCCACGGCGACGATCGAATCCAGATCGTTGGCCTCCAGAGCAGCCAGCATCTGCCGGTCGAACGCCTCGAGGACGATGAAATGGCTGAGCCCGCCCGAAGCGACCACGCCGACGCGAGTCTGCTCGTCGAACGAATCGATTGCCTCTCGCAGCATCTGACCGAAGTCCCGGCATCGGCCGGCCCTGGGTTGCGTCGGCGGATTGTAGGTGTTGACCATCACCGGCACGATCGGAACGTCCCCCAGCAGTCGCCTGAGCGGGAAGCCGAAGGCGTGCCCCATGCCCTTGTCCGGTTGCGGCAACCGAGCGCTGGCTGCGACGTCGAAGCCGGCATCCATGGCCGAGTCGATGAGATGACGGGCCAGACCGGCAGCCACCGGATAGGTGCGCGCATCGCCCGGTTCACGGTACCCCGGCAAGTAGTGCCGTTGTAGGGGCGTGAGCGTGTCGGGGTCGCCCATCGACTCGTTCGAGATCTCGTCGCCCCAGTAGATGAGAAACGGAGGCAGATTGTCCGCCAGCAGGTGCTCGTCCTGGTCGTCGCCGACCACGATCACGGCATCGAGTCGAGCGTCGGTCAGCGCTGTCCGCAGGGTGGCCACGGCCGATTGCACCCGCGTCGCCCCCTCGGCCGCCACCTCGAGCGAGGCCTGGTGAGTGAAGCCACCGCCCACCTCGGCCAACAATTCGTCGTAGGTGAGGTGTCGTCCCTCGAGGGTGTAGAGCATCGGGTGTTTGAGATCGCGTTGGCCCCACTCCAGCCAGTCGGGGCCGTCCATGGTGACCATCGGGCTGTGGGATGACCCCACGGCGAGAACGAAGTCGGCCATGGGTCAGACCCCTTCGCTGGTGGTCGGACGATCATCGCGCTGGCCGGTCGCGTACTCCCACTCGTGGCGAACCCAGTCGGGCTGTCCTTCGAGGAGGAAGAAGAAGTCTTCGGGGCGGCTGCCTGGCATCAGTTGCTTCAGCCGGCGCTTGCGTTGTTCGAGCTGTTCAGGCGTGGGTGGCTCGACGAACAGACGCCGCAGGGAGTTGGGGAACTCGATGACCAGGTTGGCGGCTTCGTCGCGCACCAGGCCTGATGGGTCCTCGCCTCGTTCGACGGCCTCGAGGTCGGCGATCAGGCGGTTGCGGAACAGCTGGACTCCTCGATCACTACGGCCGAGGTGCTCCTTGGTGCGGTCAGCGATCACGCCCTGTCCCGTCCAGCTCATGACGTCCTGCCCCAGCACGTGGGTGGTGATCGGCTTGCCGTCGTCGTCGATCGCCCTCCCCCACCAATGCGGAATCGTGTCCTGCACATACGGCTCCCGGTTGGCGGCGGCCCGCTCGGCCACCCACACCACACTCAGGGTGTGCGTGTCGTCCATGGGCACACGCCACTCGAAGTGCAGCGGCGCGAACAAGTTGGGCATGATGCAGAGCCGCCCGTCGAGCCACGAGTCGTAGGTCTCGTCCTCGCCTTGGTGTCTCCGCCGGTACTGGAAGCCGTACTCCCACTCGTCGAATCCGAGTTCGGCGTGGGGTGGCCGGTAGCGCTCGGTCTCCCCACCTCGCCCGGCGTACCAGTTGTCGTGCAGCCACTCGAAATGCACGGGATCGATCGAGTTCTCCTGGCACTGCAGCCAGTTGCAGTCCACCACGTGCAACACGATCTGGCGGAAGCAGTTCTCGTAGGTGAACGGCTCCCAGGTCGGGATGAGCGGCGCAGGATCCGGTCCGAGGTAGGCCCACACCAATCCGAACTTTGCCTCGGCCCGATACGCCGGCGAACAGATCGAATCCCGGAACCTCGTCGCATCCGACACGGTCTCTTCGAACGGTTGGTTGACGCACCGACCCTCGAGATCGAACTTCCATCCGTGGTAGCTGCAGCGGATGCCGCCGACCTCGGGGTACCCGTTCACCAGGTTGGCCCGACGATGCGGGCAATGCGGCTCGATCAGGCCGAAGTCGCCGTCGGGCATCCGGTACAGAACCAGGTCCTCCCCCATCAACCGCACCGCTTTGGTCGGGCTGTGGTCGAACTCACCCACGGCGGCGACCGGGTGCCAGTAGCGGCGCAGTAGCGCCCCCATCGGTGTCCCCGGCCCGACCTCGGTGAGCCTGCGATTCTCCTCGGCTGTGAGCACCATGAAGCGCGACGCTACTGTCTGGCCAGGACCAACAACGAACGCTGCCCGAGCAGAGCGCCTCGGGCCGACAACGCAAGGGGACGTCATGCTCACGCACGAGGACAACGAGCTGCTGTGTCGAGTCGGACCGGGGACGCCGATGGGCGAGCTGATGCGCCAGTACTGGATCCCGTGTCTCCCGTCGTCGGAGTTCCCCGAGCCCGACGGTCCGGCGAAGCGCATGATGCTGCTGGGTGAGAGCTTCGTGATGTTCCGCGACTCCGAAGGCAAGATGGGAGCGGTCGCCGAGGCCTGCCCCCATCGTGGCGCCAGCATGTACTTCGGCCGGGTCGAGGAGTGCGGCATCCGTTGTCAATACCACGGCTGGAAGTTCGATCGAGAGGGCACGATCGTCGACCTCCCCACCGAGCGCAACGGGAGCAAGGCCAAGCAGCACTTCATGGACACGGTGCGCATCCGGGCCTACGCCTGCCACGAGGTCAACCACATGATCTGGGTCTACATGGGCCCGCGCCCCACCCCCCCGCCATTCCCGACGTTCGAGATCAACACGTTGCCTCCCGAGAACGTGGCCTGCCCGGCGGTGATGATGGAGCAGGCCAACTACATGCAGAACATGGAGGGCGACCTCGATTCGGTTCACCTCAATTGGCTGCACCGTCGTCTCGCGGCCGATTCATCGGCCCCACCCATCGGCACTCGCGGCTTTTGGAGCCCCGATCCCGATGCCCCCGAACTCGACGTCGAGCGAACCGAGTACGGGTGCTACTACTCCAGCCAGCGGGCCTGGGGCGACAACCGGACGTGGCATCGCATCAATCAGTTCATCTTCCCGTTCCACACCATGATCAGCGTCGGCGGCATCATCAACCTCCGGTCATTCGTCCCGCTCGATGATCACCACACCATGCTCATCAGTCACAGTGGCAACCCCGCCGGCCCGATGCCGGCCGATATGGCGTTCCGTGATTCGGGCCCGTTCGACGTCGTCGGCGGCTACATCGAACGCACCAACGACCCCCGTTCGTACTTCATGACGGTGGCCAACAAGACGAACGACTACTGGCGCGATCTCGAGGTCGAACGGACCCTGATGCACAGCGGCATCCCGTTCGTGCTGAATCTCCAGGATCGTGCCATGACCGAGCTCATGTGCGACGACGAAGGCCGGCCGCTGTATGACCGCTCGCAGGAGCATCTCGGGTCGACCGATGCCATGATCATCGCGGTGCGGGCCCAGCTGTTGAACGCAGCCAAGCGACTCCGTGACACCGGCGTTCTTCCGCCGAACGTCGACGACATCAGCTTCGATCGGGTTCGGGCTGCCTCGGTGCTGATCGACAGCGACGCCGATTGGAAGGCCCACAGCAAGCAGGCGCGTTTCGCCGACTCGGGTGAACTGCCCAGCGACGACGTCCCGCTCATCATCGACTGAGGTCGGTCCACCCACGTGCGGGTCGCCGGTCCTCGAGGATCCGGTCAGGACGGGTACCGGCGCGACCGGTATCAGCCGGCGAGCGCTGCTTCGAGGTGGTCGCCGAAGCTGCGAGTCGTGACCCGGGAGGCCGCGGTCGGCACTCGGCGGGCAACATCGGACCACGAGCAGTTGCCGCGGCGAGGCGGGGCTTGCTGTTCGAATCGGTGGGCGATCGACGAGAGGGTCGGCCGGTGACCGTCGTGGGCTTCTGCGAGCAACCGGTCACGGGCACACACCAACGCCCGGAAGGCCTGGGCGTCGCCGGAGCCGAGGTCGGGGTGGAGTTGTTTTGCGTGATGCCGGAACGCGACCTGAATGTCGCGAGCGGTTGGGTGTGTCGACACGCCGAGAACAGCGCGTGCCCGGGTTCCGTCCATGGAGCCATCTTCCGTGATGTCTGTCGGCAGATCCTTCTGCCTGTGCCAGTGTCGGCCGGCCGGATGCCGGTGTTAGCTCCCGATCAGGACGGTGTGGCTGCCGCGACCGCTTCGTTGATCGCGGTGTGGAAGTGGATGAGCGGAGCTTCGTTCTTGCCGTAGACGAGCCGGTCGATGGCGCCGGACTCCATGTTGGCCTGGATCTGCTCCATCATGGGGAAATCCTCGGTGCCGGTGACCGAGAGCAGCAGGTCGAGGTTCTTGATGAAGTACCGCTCCGCCTTCTCGGTGACCTCGGGGCCCGGAGCGTACATGGAGGTGCGCGTACGGGTGTGGTTGACGTCGATCGGCTCGACCCTCCACACTTCGACGTGGTCGAGTTGGTGAACGACCAACGCGTTGGGCACCAGGAAGTACTGCATGGTGCCATAGGGAATGATCGACCACTCCTCACGTGGCTTGGCCAGCTCGTCGAGCACGTTCTTGCGCAGGCCGATGGACATGAGATGGCGGCCGAAACCCTCGTAGATCACCGAGTCGGAGTTGAACGCCGGCGCGATCGAGTCCTTGTGCAGGGTTCGGATGTGATAGGACTCGGTGAACGTGTCGAGGATGAGTTTCCAGTTCATGTCCCACGTGTTCTCCCTCGTCTCGAGATGCACGTAGCCGTCGAGATCGAAGGCGCCCAGGTCGTCCTCGGCCCCCGACAGAAACCCGTCGACGTCGATCGGCTCGGCATCGTCGGCCCGCACGAAGATCATGCCGTACTTCTCCGCCACCGCCCGCGCCGGGAGATCACAGCTGACGCCGACATCGGAGAATGCATCGCCGGCCATGGGGCGAGCGCGGAGGCGACCGTCGAGCTCGTAGGTCCAGGCGTGATAGGGGCACGAGATGGCGGCCGGCCGGTGGCCGGTGGACATCGGAGGAACCAGCGGAGCCCCTCGGTGGCGGCAGATGTTGACCATGGCCCGCAGCGAACCATCGCCCTGGCGCACGACCAATAACGGCACCCCGCCGAAGGTGGCCGCCTGGTAGGCGCCGGGTTGGCGGAGCTCGCAGCTCAGCGCGAAGAAGACCGGACCGCCCCGGAACAGGGCTCGTTGTTCTGCCTCGAGGTTGGCGGGGTCGGTGTAGCAGCTTGTCTCGTTCACCATGGTCGCAGGCACGTGAAGCCCGGCGAATCGTTCTCCGGAGGCCCCCACTCGATCCAACAACTCGATCTGTCGCTCCTTGCGCATCCCCCGATGATACGGACCCGGGAGCGGTTGGCGAATTCTCGGTCCCGGGCCCATGATTGGGCGATGTCGTCCATCGATTATCAGCATCTGCTCTCCGACGACCGAGTCCACGGCAGTCTCTACGCCGACCCCCGGATCTTCGATGACGAGATGGACCGCATCTTCCGTCGCGGTTGGGCCTTCGTCGGCCACGAGTCCGAGATCCCGGTCGCGGGCGACTGGGTCACTCGACGGCTCGGGCTGGAATCGGTGATCCTCACCCGGGATCGTTCGGGGCAGGTGAACGTCCTGGCCAATCGGTGCTCGCACCGAGGGACGGCTCTGTGCTGGGAGGCCAAGGGCCGCTCCCGTTCCTTCCAGTGCACGTATCACGCGTGGACCTTCGGTCTCGACGGCAGCCTGCGGTCGGTTCCCTACCCCGGCGGCTTCGACAAGGACAAGGCCGAGCTGGGACTCGATCGGGCCGGTCAGGTCGAGTCCTACCGCGGCTTCGTGTTCGCCAACATCGACGGTGGCGCCGGGCCGCTGGCCGGTCATCTCGGGGAGGGCGGTGCCGGACTGATCGACCGACTGTGCGACCTGTCCCCCACGGGCGACATCGAACTGGCCGCCGGTTGGATCGGCCATCGGGTCGACTCCAACTGGAAGATGTGGCCCGAGAGCGACAACGACGGTTACCACCTGAACTGGGTGCACGCCTCGATGGTCGACGCCGCCCCCGACACCTACTACGAGGAGACCGTGCTGGGCGGGGAGACCGGCAACCAGTCGCTGGCGGTCGACTGGGGGCTCGGC
>JAHECQ010000213.1 GCA_024641625.1 Acidimicrobiales bacterium
CGCCAGCACCAAGCCGCTCTGCAGGCGATCGCCAACGCGAACAACGGCATCCGCGTGTCGGGTTCGCCCGGTTACGACGCGTCGGTCGACTACGCCGTCGAGGTGTTCGAGGGTGCCGGGCTCGATGTCACCGTGCAGCCGTTCACGTTCCAGGCGTTCATTGCGCTGTCGCAGCCAGTGCTCGAGCAGGTGTCCCCAGCCCCCACCGGGCCGGTGGCGAACAACATCATGAGTTACTCAGGCAGTGGCGATGTCACGGCATCAGTCACAGCACTCCCAGCGCCGCCCACCGACGACACGCCGGGCTGCGAAGCCACCGATTTCGCCGGCTTCCCGCCGGGCAACATCGCTCTGATCAGCCGCGGCCACTGCACGTTCGCGACCAAGGCCACCAACGCCTACAGCGCCGGCGCCTCCGGTGTCGTGATCTACAACAACACGACCGGCGTCCTCAACGGCACGCTTGGCGACACCTTCGCCCTCGACATTCCTGTCACTTCGGTGACGCAGGACGTCGGCCAGCAGCTCGCCGCCACGACGGGTCTCGTCATGCGGCTCGAGACCGACACGTTCCGGGGTCTCGCAACCACCTTCAACGTGCTGGCCGAGACGCCGGGCGGCAACGCCGACAACGTGGTGATGGTAGGAGCGCACCTGGACTCGGTGAACGCCGGGCCGGGTATCAACGACAACGGCTCCGGCACGGCCGCCATCCTCGAGGTTGCCCAGCAGATGCAGAGGGTGCCGGTCAGGAACAAGGTGCGCTTCGCCCTGTGGGGCGCTGAGGAGTCCGGTCTCCTCGGCTCGAACCACTACGTGGCCGACCTGCCGGCCGACGAGCTGACGAAGATCGCGCTCTATCTCAACTTCGACATGATCGGCTCGCCGAATCATGTCTTCTTCGTCTACGACGGCGACGATTCCGACGCCGTCGGCGCGGGTGCCGGGCCGGCCGGCTCGGCCCAGATCGAGAAGACGTTCGAGCGCTACTTCGCCCAGCGAAGCATCCCCATCAAGGGAACGGACTTCAGCGGCCGCTCCGACTACCAAGCGTTCATCCTGAACGGCATCCCCGCCGGCGGCCTCTTCACCGGGGCCGAAGGCATCAAGACCGCCGCCGAGGCAGCGATCTGGGGCGGTACTGCCGGCGTGGCCTACGACCCGTGCTACCACCTGGCGTGTGACACCTACGACAACAACAACAATCAGGCACTCGACGTGAACGTGGACGCCGTCGCCTACGCCACCCTGACCTACGCCCTCGACACACGCGACATCAAGGGAGCGAAAGCGCGGGCCGTGCCCGGTTCCGCCAGGCCGACGGGCACCGCGGGCTCACCGCAACCCTCGGGTGGCTTCCAGGGCGGCCTGCACGACCACGACGACGAGATGGTCGCGGCCTGATCGAGCCTCCGCCCCCGGCCGACACAAGCTCGACAAGCGCATCACGGCGACCAGTCGAGGAACGTCTCGCCCGCCCAGACCATGAGTAGCCACACGCCCACAGAGACGACGGGAACAGCGACAATCCACCAGCTACGTCGGCGGGCCAGCCAGGAGGCTCCGCCGAGGAGTGCCGCAAACACTGCGTAGGCGCCGAAGACGTCTGGCGACGGCGCGACGAGACCGGTACTGAAGTAGAGGACTCCGATCGGAATCATGAGTACCAACACAACAGCGGTCGCGAACCTTCGTTGTGGCGAGCCCGGGGCTGGCGATCGTTCCAAGGGATCACTGGTCATTGTCGAACGATCTCCTCGAAGCGCCCCGGGTTGGCGCAGGGCTGAGGGAAGAAGCTCTCATCGGGCGGCTCGGAACGAGGCAGGTGTGGCCTTACTCGCCCGGTCCGACCACTCGGCGTGGCGACGGGCGGTTGGTCCGATCACGAGCGTGGACGGGGAGCGGAAGGGCGTCCCGCCGAGCTCGCAGAGAGCTCCATGCCAGACATGTTCCTCGGGTCGGGTGGCGTTCGTCGCCACTGCCGCAGGTGTCGTGGGCGACATACCGCTCTCGATCAGCTTGTCGCTGATCTCGCCCGCCCGGGCAGCGCCCATGAGGACGACGAGAGTCAGCCCGGTTGCCGCCAATGCGGTCCAGTCGATGGGCTCGGACCCGGGACCTTGGTGCGCTGTCACGATGCACACGCCGCTCGACATGCCGCGCTCGGTCACCGAGATCCCCGCTGCCATCGGTGCGGCGAGCGCCGAGGTGATGCCGGCAACGACGTCGACCGCGATTCCGGCCGAGCGACACGCCGCCGCTTCCTCGACACCCCGGCCGAAGATGAACGGATCGCCTCCCTTCACCCGAACGACCGTTTCGAGCCTGGATCCCAAGGCCACCAGGAGGTCATTGATCTGGTCCTGACTCGGGCCGGGTCGTCCCGGCGATTTGCCGACGTCATACCGTTCGGCCGACGGTGAGACGTGGTCGAGCACATCGTCCCCGATCAGACGGTCGAAGACCACGGCGTCGGCATTGCCAAGCAACCGGGCCGCCTTCAACGTCATCAACTCCGCGTCGCCGGGACCGACCCCGACAAGCCACACCGTCATGAGCGGCCATCGAGAACGGCCGCACGCAACTTCGTCTCGAATTCCTGGGCTCGACCGGCGGCCACGATCGTGTGCGCATCGTCGAGCACGCCGGCCCACTCCGGCACCTCGGTCGAGAGACCGCGGGCTCGCACTTCGGAACGAACTTGGGCGCTGATTCGAGCAACCTCCAACGTCGCGTTGTCGAGGATGGCCTCGATCCGTCGACAGAGCCACGACGCCACGGCTGGACTGCGGCCGCCGGTGCTCACGCTGACGGTGAAATCTCCGCGTCGGGCAACCGCCGGCAGGACAACCGAGCAATGCACCGGGTCGTCGGCCGCGTTGCACCAAATCCGGCGCTGTTCGGCCTCCCTGAACACCGCTCCGTCGACCTCGGGATCACCGGTCGCCGCCACCACCAACCAAACACCGTCGAGGTCCTCAGCTACGAACTCCCTGCACACCCGTTTTGCCACCGGCAACTCGGCCATCTCCGGGCCCTGCTCAGGCGCCACGACGATCACCTCGGCCCCCTGTTCGACATACACCGCCGCCTTCCGGGCGCCGATCCGGCCGGCGCCGACGACCAGGATCCGTCGGCCCTCGACTCGCAGCCCGACCGGGACAATCGCCACTGTCGGAGTCACCAATGCTGCGGAAGCCAATGACGCCGTCATAGATGCAACCCGCATTCCGTCTTGTCCGAGCCCGGCCACCGGCCGGCGCGTGGATCCTCGCCGTCGGCCGAAGGAGACGTGCAAGGCCGGCATCCGATGCTTGGATACCCGCGAGCCCGAAGCGGATTGACGATGACGTCGTGCTGACGCTCGTAGTCGGCAAGCTCGGCGTCGGTCCAGGCAACCATCGGATTGATCTTCACCAGCCCACGGCGGTCGACCTCGATCTGGGGAGCCTCGGATCGGCTCGGTCCGTCCGCCCGCCGAAGACCGCTGAGCCAGGCGCGCCTGCCGGCCAGGGCATGATCGAGTTGTTCGACCTTGTGGTCGCTGCAGCAGAAGCCCGGTCCGCCGACTCCGTCCAGGTGCCGCCATGGGACCACGACCCGTAGGTTGGGTCGATACCGGGCGGCGATGGCAAGCATCGTCTCGATGGTTTCGTTGAAATGAAAACCGGTATCGATGAACGTGAGCTCGATGGTCGGGTCGACGGTCAACGCAAGGTCCACCAGAACCGCGTCCTGACCTGAGCACAGAAGGGTCAGGTCTGCTCCGAACTCATTCGTCGCCCACTCGATCGCAGCAACGGCGGAGATCTCCGTTGGGAGGTTGGCCGAGGCGAGATCCATCATGATCCGCCCCCCGCGGTGCCGACGAGGGGACGTCGCTCGAACGACGGTAGTCCTTCGCCCAACGCTGCGATGCCCAACCGTTGCGCCCAGTCGCCGAATCCCTCGCCCGCCGCCCGCTGCCGACCGAAACGATCGAACAGGAGTGCGAGCACATCACCGATCCGGGTGAACGGTACGGACTCGATCAACAGCGTGGCGAGGCGGGTCCCGGCCGGATCGCCGCCGACGAAGACGTCGTACGCAGTCTTGGTCCTGGCGACGATGCCCAATTCGGCAACATAGGGACGGGCACAGCCGTTCGGGCAACCCGTCATGCGAGTCTCGATGCGCACATCGGCCAAGTGCCGTTCGGTGAGGAGCCGATCCACCAGATCGGTCAACTCGGGCAGGACACGCTCTGCCTCCCCGAGCGCCTGACCGCAGGTGGGAAGCGCTGGGCAGGCCATCGAGCTCAGCACCGTCAGCGGAAGATGTCGGGCCTGGGGAACGCCGTGCTCGGCCAGGATCCGCTCGACCTCGCCCTTGTCCGAAGTCGAGATGTTGCAGAGGAGGAGATCCTGATGGGGGGTCAGGCGGATCTCGTCGGCATGCCGCTCGAGGATCGTTCGGACCGCTGTGCGGCGACGAACGTCCACGGCGTCCTCGAGCCTGCCTGTGGGGATCGGGACCCCCAGATACCAGCGGTCGTCATCGTCTTGTCGGTGCCAACCGAGGTGGTCCCTGGCCCCTCCCCAGGCCGGCACAGGCACCGGATCGGCCAACGGGTGATCGAGCCGACGCTCGACTTCGCCGCGCAGCCAGCCGATGCCCCGTTCTTCGACGAGGTATTTCAGGCGGGCGTGGGATCGATCCTCCCGATCGCCGAAATCACGGAAGGTCGTCACGATGGCTTCGACGACATCGGGAACCTCGGCATCGGGGACCCAGGCCAGCGGTTCAGCCAGACGAGGAAAGGTCGATGCATCGGTGTGGCTTCGGCCGAGCCCGCCGCCGGCCAGGACGATCGCTCCATCCGATCCGTCGATGCCGGGTGTCAACACGAGCCCGACATCATGGCTGTAGACGTCGATCGAATTGTCGCCGGCCCAGGCGATGCCGACCTTGAACTTCCGGGGCAGATACGTGTCGCCGTAGATCGTTTCGGCCTCGACCGCCGGTCTCGTCGCATCCAGCGAGGACGGCCCCGACGTCACGGTTCGTTCGCCATCGAGCCAGAGCTCCCAATACGCAGACGACTGTGGCCGGAAGCGGTTGGACAGCGCTCGGGCCAGGGAATCGAGCCGGGCCGGGTTGCGACCTCGCTCGGGCGCGGAAGTCACCATCACGTTCCGCACGACGTCACCACACGCCGCGTACGTGGTGACCAATCCTCGATTGAGTGATGACACCAATCGCTTGAGATCGCCCTTGTGTACGAAGTGGTACTGCACCCCCTGCCGGGTGGTGAGCCGCAGCGTGCCGTCGCCGACGACGTCGGCCAGCCGGTCGATCTCGAACCACTGCTCACGACGCAGGACACCCCCGGGAACCGAGCAGCGCACCATGCACGAATAGGCCAGGGGACGTTTGGCTCGGGAGAGGCCGCGCCGCTGATCACGATCGTCCTGCTGATAGATCCCGTGAAACTTCAGCACGTGCCCGGACTCGGCCGAGAACGGCCCGATCTCATCGTTCAGCTCTGCACACAGATCGCCTCGCAGATGACCGCTCGATGCCTTGATCTGTTCCACGTCGATGTGCGCCACAGTACGGCCTCCAAACCCGACCTACTTGGTCAGGTTTGGCACCGTACGAGTTAAACATGACAAAATCAATCAACTTTTGCGAGAATTGACCGGGCTTGGCGTCCGAGCAGAGCTCGCTGGTCGTCTCGGCATGTCTCTTGCCCGCGTGCAGGCTTGCCTGGAGAACTCTGATTGGAGTTCGGTGGTGGGAGTCATTCTGCGCGGAGTTCCGTTGCGACCGATCGCCGAACGGTCAACTGTGCGACGAGCAGCGCAATGGCATTGACCGCGATGAGTGTCCCGACCACGAGGATTGCGATTCCCGTCCAAGGAGTGGTGGCTTCAGGGACGACGAGGAGGTCTCGGGCGTATCCGAGCCAGGCCCACTGTCCGGCGGCAACACCGATCGGGATCGAAACCGCCCAGATGAGGACTGTGGTCGAGGTCGCCTGCGCAACCAGCGACGATCGAATGCCCCAGCTCGACACCCCCAATGCCCGCAACATCGCCAGCTCCGCCCGTCGCGCCCACATACCCGTTGCCAGGAGATAGGTCACAAGGGCGAGGGCTGCTACTGCGGTCAGGACTGCCAGCGTGAATGGGACGTCGTCGGTACCTGCGAGGTTGAGTTCGTTCACCAACGTCACCACCTCGAGCGGACGCGGTGCCATCACCTCGGCAACACTGTCGAGCCCGCCGATCCGAGCGACGACGCCATCTCCGTCGCCCGAGGTACGCACCCACACGACGCGGTCCTTGATCTCGGAATCGGTCAACCGGCGCTCGATCTCGTTGCGCCTCTCGACGGGAAGGCCATCGGGCAGCCAGGCACGGGCCGCTTCGAGCTCGTCGGCGCTCGGTGCGACGAACGCGGTCAGACCCGCCAACGTGAACGACGTCTGAGGGAACACCTGCGTGCGCCCGCTCGCCAACACGGCGATTCCGGTGACTTCGAACGTACCGACGACCGGTTCGGGAGCAGGAGGTTCGACGACCATGTCGTGGCTGACATCATTCGCGATCTGCTCGGCGAGCGACGGTCGTACGAGCTCCACCGTGTCACCCGGAGCGAGACCGGTGAGGTCGCGGAACACGAGATCGATCGCCACCTCGTCGGGTCCCTGAGGCGCTCGGCCTTCCACCATCGTGGGGGTGATCGCACCGGATCCGGTGGAGAACGACCAGGGCCAC
>JAHECQ010000007.1 GCA_024641625.1 Acidimicrobiales bacterium
CCGCGGCAGGAGGCGCAACCGCGGCAGGAGGCGCAACCGCGGGTGGTTCGGCCACCGACGGCGCGGCCGCCGGTGTCGGAGCCGACGCAGCGGCCGGCGCCGGGCTCGGCGCCGCGGCGACGGCCGCCATCGGGGTCTGGCCGGTCGAAAGCATCGGCTCCGTAGCCCGCAGCTCGACCCGGAAGTACGGGCGATATTCAAAGCTGACTTCTTCGAGGCGGAAGATTCTGGCGTGCTCGACGCCGTCGTCGTTGCGCAACTGCTCCACGAACGCAACTGCGTCGTGGATGTCATCAGTTTGGTGGTACCCCGGCTTGCCGTCGGTACCTCGGTAAATGACCATGTGCGACACGGTGTGTCTCCTTGTCCTGCCCATCAGTACGGGCTTGTGTAGCAGGGCGTTGCCGCAGGTAGCAGCGCGACTAGCATTCCACGTCTTGTGGCAAATCACCACCCCCCGCCCGATCTGACCGGCGTCAAGGCGGTGACCGAAGCCGGGTATCGGGGAGACACCGAGTTCGTGACCAGCGCGCTCGACGACCCCGATCCGCTCATGCGGCGCGCCGCGCTCGGCGCAGCACACCGCCTCGGACTTCTCGATGCTCCAACGTTCAGGCGGTTCCTGTGCGATCAGGAGGCCACGGTCCGCCGTCGAGCGGTCGAGCTGGCCGCCCGACACCGGTGGGAACCGACCCCACCCGACGACATCGTTTCCCTGCTCATCGAACGGTGCGACGACGAATGGCGAGTTGCCGAGATGAGTGCTTTTGCCCTGGGCGAGCTGGGTGTCATCAACGATTCCGTCGAGCAGACGCTTCGAGCGATGACGCTCGAACACACGGACGCACTCTGTCGTGAAGCAGCGGTAGCCGCGCTCGGATGTCTCGGCATCGGCCGAGCAACCATCCTCGCCGCCTTGGATGACCGGGCCGCCGTGCGTCGCCGTGCGGTCATCGCGCTGGCACCCTTCGATGGCCCTGACGTCGACGCGGCCTTACGCCAGGCACTCCAGGATCGCGACTGGCAGGTTCGCCAAGCAGCCGAGGATCTTCTCACTCCGCCCGCCGACTGAGGCGCCGGCTCAGCGGCGTCCTCGGCTGGTCATGAACATCTCGCCCACCTCATCGAAGGATTCGATGCACTGGCCGGCGCCGAGCACGACGGACTCCAACGGCTGCTTGACCAAGGTGACCGGTACATGGGTTGCGTCTGCGATGCGCGTGGCCATGCCACGCAGCATCCCACCACCGCCCACCAGGTGAATGCCGCGGATGATCAGATCCTGGGCCAGTTCCGGCGGGGCCGAGCCCAGGCAGGAGACCACGGAGTCGACCATGGCCGACACCGGTTCCTCGATGGCCTCGCGAACTTCGGGGCTGGTGAGCATCACCGTGCGAGGCAGGCCACTCATCAGCTCTCGGCCGCGGACCTCGGCCCCCCAGAGTTCATCGGTCGGGTGGGCCGAGCCGATGGCCAGCTTGATCTGTTCAGCGGTTTGCTCGCCGACGGCGATGCCGTGCTCTCGACGCACGAACACTTGCACAGCGGCATCGATGTCGAAGCTGCCCACGCGCACGGCCTCCAGGGCCACCACGCCACCCAGGGAGATGAGCGCCGTCTCGGTGGTGCCACCACCGATGTCGACCACCATGTTGCCAATGGGTTGATCGATCGGCAGACCAGCGCCGATGGCCGCGGCCATGGGTTGCTCGAGCAGATGGGCCTCGGCCGCACCCGCCCGCCGGGCAGCCTCTCGAACTGCACGTTGCTCGACGGCGGTGATGGCAGAAGGCACGCAGATGATGACGCGCGGTCGATTGAAACGCGACACGCCGGCGCGATGCAACACCAGACGAATCATTCGCTCGGTGATCTCGAAGTCGGTGATCGCTCCTTGACGGAGCGGCCGGACGGCCACGATGTGGCTCGGCGTCCGACCGATCATCTTTCGCGCCTCATGGCCGATGGCCAACACGTCACCTGAACGAGTGTTGAGCGCGATGACGGTGGGCTCATTGAGAACAATGCCCTCGCCCCGCGCCCAGACCAACGTGTTCGCAGTGCCAAGGTCGATGGCCAAGTCGCGACTCATGGTGCGGATTGATCGCCCTTCGAGTCGAGATCGTGAGCGGCTTCGTCGATCTCAGCGATGTGCTGGGGCTCCAGTCCCCAGCTTTCGCCATCGGCCCAGGTTTCCTTCTTCCAGATCGGAACGGTGGCCTTGAGCGCGTCGATGGCAAATCGTGCGGCCTCGAAGGCATGGTCGCGATGGGGCGCAGACACCGCAGCAACCACCGCCGACTCGGTGACCGGCACCAGTCCGATGCGATGGATCAGTGCCACCCGCTTGATGTCTGGCCAACGCGCACGGGCCTCGGCCACGAGAGCCTCGAGCCGCGGAATCACCTGTTCCTCGTAGGCCTCGTATTCGAGACGCGACACATCGGCACGCCCCCTCGAGTGGTCGCGGGCCGTTCCGCTGAACACCACCACAGCCCCGCACGAGGGGTGCACCACCCACGCCGACGCCTGATCGACGGGGAGCGAGCCCTCGATCAATGCGGTCCAGGTGTCTCCGGTGGTGGGTGAGCTCACCCGGTAGAGCCTAATGGCGACACTGCGCACTAGCTTGGCCGACCTTGCCCCGACCCGCTGGACAACCCGCGGCGTTGTACTGTCTGGATTCGTGCACGAGGAAGACGATCCCTCCGCCGGGGAGGAACCCGCGGTCTCGGGAGGGCCACCACCCGATCCGTCCGTTCGGGCATGGCGCCACCCGTCCGAGATCGCAGCTGCACACGCTGCTGCTCTTCGGGACCTCCAGCCGCCTCCTTCGAGCCTCCGTGGTCAATTTTCGTTCCGATCGTTCGTCGCCGGCAGTGCCCTGGGAGCGGTGGCCACCCTTGCGCTGTTGCTCTCGACGACATCACTGCTCGACGGCCGAGCCGAGAGCCGCGTGGAGTTCCGCACCGACACGCCCGCGGCAGCGGCCGACGACGCGTCGGACTCGAGCCCGTCGATCGCCACCGATGATGCGACGGGACCCGACGACGAGCGCGACGCCACCGTCGTCACGACGACCAGTCCGTCCTCCCCCGCCGATACCGAGGCTGACCGTTGGACTCGTCTGCCCGAACCCGAGGCAGGGGTCGTGAGCATCACACAGCTCGATGGCCACGAAGCCATCGCCACCGGCATCCTCGTCGACGGCAGGCTGCTCACCAGCTGGTCGGCCCTCGAAGGGGCCGAACGAGTGCTCATCCACCACGACGACGTCGTTCAAGAGGTTCTGGTTCGAGGCTCCGACGCGTTCGCCGACATCGCCGTCCTGATACCCGTCGACTCCGAGCCTCTGTCGATCGACCACGGTTTCGAGAGCGCGACCGAGGTTCCGCCGACCGACGCCCAGGTGCACCTCGTGGCCAGCGATGGCAAGCCCCAGCCGATCATCGTCGAAGGTCACATACTCGGCAGCGGTCAACGGGCAACCACCCGTAGCGGTTACACGATCCTCGGGGCCATGCACACCAGTGCCCGGGTCCCCGAGCTGGCTGCGGGCGCAGCCCTGCTCGACGATGGCGGCCGAGTGGTCGGCATGATCATCGATGTCGAGGACTACCTCGCTGTTGCGGTCCCGATCGACCGTGTGCAACGCATTGCGGAATCGATCCTCGAGTCCGGGTGGCCGGATCTGGCATGGGTGGGGCTCAAGGGTGAGTCCTCCCAGGACGGCATCACTGTCACGGGCATCGAGCCCGAGGGACCGGCAGCCAAAGCCGGACTCCACGAGGGTGACCGCATCACTCGCATCGGCAACAAGCAGGTCACCGACGTAGCCGAGCTCGTCAGCATCGTCCGAAGTACCGGACCGGGGGCGACCGTGCAGTTCGAGATCGTCACCGACGAGACCACCTGGTCGGCTTACGTCGTGGTCGCGGCCCGCGAGCCTGTCGAGGCGGTCACCGGTGTCGCCCCGTCGAACTGAAGGGTTCGGTCCGACCGGAGCGGGTCCAGGTCAGGGCCGAGTCAGGCGTCGGGCAAGGGCGACGGACGCCGCGGCCACCCCGGCCAGTCCCAGACCGGCGACGCCCAACGCGACCTCTTGTCTGCGCTGGGCGCTCATGGCCCAGGATGGCGTCGGGGTGCTGATCACGTAGGTTTCCTCATTGGAGAACCGCGCCGTCCAACCAACGCTCCGCAGCCGGTCGTTGGCGATGACCCAGGGGTGTCGAACATAGGGTTCGATGCCTTCGGGCACGGGACGGATCCCCAAACGGCGGCCGATGCCGAGCAGTCGATCGTTCACCTTGACCGGCACGCGGACCTGGACACCACCGATCAGCTCCCGAAAAGCCTCGGGGCCGATCCAGCCATCGGGTGCGACGTTGTAGCTACCGACCAGACGCTCGACCGAGGCCAGAGCCAGCGCGCTCGCGAGATCGTCATGATGCAGGAACTGCACCGGAGGATCGGCCTGGTCGGGACGAACGGTGGTGGCCGCGCGAATTGCCGCCGCGACCCAACTGACACCGTTCTCCGAGACCGTGGTGGTCGGGCGGAGGACCGCGAGCTCCTGACCGTGGCGTTCGGCCCAATCGATGGCCTGGCGCTCGAGAAGTTGTTTGGTCACGGCGAACTCGAGCTCGACGTTCGGCCGAAGAGGTTCGGACTCGGTGAGAGGCACAGGATTGTCGGCGTGTGCACCGTAGACGGTGGCCGAGGACAGCAACACCAGGTGCGGCACCCCGGCGGCCGAGGCGGCCGACAGCACGGCGTCGAGCAGACGCGACGCCGCCACCGCATCGCTACGTCGGGTGCCATCCTCGGCAAGGTGGATGACCGAATCGACGCCATCGAACAAATCCGTGGCCGCCTTGGACAGCAGATCGACCCGCCGGGTGACGACCCGCTCGTCGTCGACCGGTGTCGGCTGGGCCGCGCTGTCGAGGCCGATGATACGGGTCACGGCCTGATCGGCAATGAGCTGCTGCACCGTACGGCTGCCTACTGCACCGGCGGCCCCGGTGACCGCGATCGTCGTCACCGTTCTACGATGCCCTTGTGAGCAGCACCGATCCACCAGGAAATGGAAACTTTGGTTTCGGCGATTTGAACAGACTGTTCGCCGGCCTGGCCGGCGGCGACCCGTGGGCCCAGGCCGTCCAGATCGCACAGAGCGTCGCCACCTCCGGAGGCACTGAGCCCAACGTCGATCCAGTGGTTCGGATGGCGTACGAGGATCTTGCTCGGGTGGCCGACCTCCACGTCCGCCAGGCCCCCGGGCTTCGACTTCCCACCGATACCTCGATCAAGCCGGTCACTCGCGCCGCGTGGGCAGAGACCAGCCTCTCGATCTACCGACCGTTCTTCGAGCGGTTCGGCGATGCCCTTGCGCGGCCGGCCGCCGAGCAGTTGGCTGTCAACGCCACCGACCCCGAACTGGCGAACGATCCCTTGGCCGCCATGTTCGGGCAGATGTTCCAGTCGATGAGCCCGATGCTGGTCGCCATCTCGGCCGGCTCGATGATCGGTCATCTCGGCCGGCTGGCCATCGGTCAGTACGACCTTCCCGTGCCTCGACCGACCAACGAGGTTCTCGTCGTCCCCGCCGGAGTCGACGCCGCAGCCCAGGCCTGGCACGTTCCCCTTCCCGAGATGCGCCTTTGGGCCCTGGTCCACGAACTGGTCGCCCATGCCATCTTGTCGGTGCCCCACGTTCGCGACCGACTCGATGCGCTGTTCATCGACTTCGCCACGGCCTTCCGCCTCGACTCTCCGGCGCTGGCCGAGCAGTTCGAGGGGATCACCGATCTCGCAAAGATCAGCGAGCTGGCCGAATCGTTCAACGACCCCGGTCGGTTGTTCGCGCTCATGCGCACGCCCATTCACGATCTCCTGGTGCCGCAACTCGAAGCGCTCATGGCCGTGGTACTGGGCGCGATCGACTACTTGATGGGTCGTGTCTGCTCGAATCTCATACCGAGCCATCTCGACATTCGCCAACACTTCGCTGACCGGGCCGATCGCTCGGATCCGGGCGATCGTTTCATGGAGCACCTGTTGGGCCTCGACATCACACTCGAGACCATCGAACGCGGACGTCGTTTCGTGGCCGGTGTGGTCGACCGAATCGGCGACGACGGTCTGGTTCGGCTGTGGCAGGACGAGCTCGACCTTCCCACACCGGCCGAGGTCGATGCCCCGGGTCTCTGGGTCGCCCGCATCGGGCTCGATCCCGACTTGCCCGGTGGCACCATCATCGAGGTTCCGGACGACCTTTCCGGGCTCGACGAGCTCCCCTGACCACTGCCGTCGGCACCCGACCCGACGGTTTGCTCAACCGTGGGGTCACATCGCGTCCGAGCCAATAGCTTCCAGCGGCGAACGCCGCGGTGACAGCCAGGATGATGTACCCGAGTCGAGCCGGAATGCGCAACACCACCGGAACCAGCGCCCCCACCACCCAAGCGAGCTGAAACTTCGATTCGAAGCGGCCGAAAAAGCGGCCGAGATTCGTCCGGGTGGCATCGCGCTGGACGATGGCATCGAAGGACTGCTTTCCCGCCTGAGCGGCGATGGCAGCGGCGGCGGCGATCAGCATCGCTCCCACGAGGCCACCGGCAACGCCCGCCAACACACCGACGATCGCCACCACACCGAGGGCACCGACGAGGATTCTCTCTTCGGCAATGTGGCGTCGGAGACTAGGGGACGCGATAGCGCCTGCCAGGCCGCCCACCCCGGTGGCCAGCAGCACCAGGCCGAAGTGCCACACCGGGACACCTCCGGTTGTGAGATTGATCTGAGCCGAGCCGAGGGCCTCGCGAACATGGTGGCCGATCTCCACACCGACGCCCGTCGGCCCCGGGTCGATGCCGCCACGGAGGTTGAACGCCAACAACATCGTGAGGAATCCCACGACCGCCCGCAGGTAGCCCATGGCCGAACCGGCAAGCAGGATCCCGGCGCTCCTCACTTCGGCCCGCTCTTCGGGACCGGCCGGCTCGGCCGCGACCTGAGTGGCGGGAATCCTGAAACCCAGCAATCCGGCAGCGACGAACGCTATCGAAGCCAGACCGAGCGTCCAGGGCGAGCCACCAACTTTCAGCAGGACCACGCCCGGAACACCGGCAACACCGGCCGCGATGGAGGAAATGATGGACAACCGAGAGTTCGCTCGGACCAAGCCGGTCTGATCGGTGACCATGGCCGGAACCAGTGCGCTCTTGGCGATGTGATGGGTCTTTCCCATCACCAACATCGAGAAGGCCAGAGGGAACAGCAGCAGACTGTCGACGTTGAAGGCCATTGCGACGGCGAGCATCGCCCGAGCGAACGAGGCGGCGATCAGCACGAATCGGTGCCCACCTGTGATCCGGTCCATCGCCGGACCAACCCACGGGGCGACAACGCCGAAGGGGGCAACGGTGAGCAGGAGGTAGAGCGCCACCCGCCAACGGGCGTCGTTCGGGTCGATCGAGAAGAACAACGAATCAGCCAACGCCACAGCAACCAACGCATCGCCGGCGGTGGCCATACCGTGCGTCCGCGCCAGTCGAGCGAAGCCCGTCACGCGGAAAGCGGCCGCGCCCTTCGATTTCTTCGTTCCGACCTCGGTCCGAGGGACGCTCACCTTCGAAGAGTACTCATGCCGGCCGGCGACGCCGGTTCAGACCTTGGGTTTGTCGTATTTGTAGCCAAGGCCTCGGATGGTCACGATGCGCGTGGGGTTCGAGGGATCGTCCTCGACCTTGGCCCTGAGTCGTTTGACGTGAACGTCGAGCGTCTTGGTGTCGCCCACGTAGTCATGGCCCCAGATGCGGTCGATCAAGGTGTCACGCGACAAAACGCGACCTGCATGCTCCATCAACAGGGACAACAGATCGAACTCCTTCAACGGAAAGGCGACCTGTTCGCCCCGGACGAGCACGACATGGCTGTCGGGGTCGATGCTGACGTCGCCGACCTGGAGCGCACGCTCGGGCTCGGATTCCGATTCCGATTCCGATGAAACGGTGTCCTCGACGCGTCTCATGACGGCGCGCACCCGGGCAACCAGCTCCCGCATCCGATACGGCTTGGTGATGTAGTCATCAGCGCCGACCTCGAGGCCGACCACGGTGTCGACCTCGCTCGACTTGGCCGTCACCATGATGATCGGGACACGGGAACGGCGACGCAGATCACGACAGACGTCGACCCCTGAGACTCGCGGCAGCATCAGGTCGAGCAACACGACGTCAGGGTTGACCTCGTCGAACCGGGCGATCGCTTCTGCTCCGTCTCGGGCAACCTCGACGTCGAAGCCTTCCTTGGTGAGCCCAACCGTCAACGCATCGACGAAGGCCTCCTCGTCCTCGACCACGAACACCCGTTGCCTGGTCAACTCACGTCCTCCTTCTGCGGCCGTTCGCCCGGGCAACGCTGCGGCGCGGAGGTGTCGGCATCGTTGACAGACGAATCGGACGACGGAACAGCGGGGAGCACCAGGGTGAACGTGGTGCCTGCGCCCTCGGTCGAGGTCACCGCGATCCGGCCCTCGTGGTTCACCACCACATGCCGAACGATCGACAGTCCCAGTCCCGTCCCGCCGGTATTGCGGCTCCGACCGGGGTCCACTCGGTAGAAACGCTCGAAGATGCGTTCGAGATCACTCGCAGGAATACCGATCCCGTGGTCCTGCACCTGGATCACGATGTTGTCGTCCTCGCGCTCGGCCCGGATCCAGACATCGGAACCCGGATCGGAGTATTTGACCGCATTGTCGACCAGGTTGCCCAGCGCCGAGATCAGCTGACGGCGGTCGCCTCTGATGATCAGCGAATCGGGTGGCTGGGCAACCCGCAGGGGAATCTCCCGCTGGAGGGCCGCTCCCAGCGAGCGGGACAAGGCACCGGCGATGACATCGTCGACCTTGACATCGACTGGATGCAGCTGATCGGACTCGATCTCCGACAGGGCCAACAGATCATCGATCGTGTTGCCCAGCCTGATCGCCTCGAGCTGGAGCCGGCCGGTGAGGCGATCGGTGGTCTCGGGGTCGTCCTGCTCCGAGAGGGCCTCGGCCAGCAGGCTGATGGCGCCGACGGGCGTCTTCAGTTCGTGGCTCACGTTGGCCACGAAGTCTCGTCGGACCTCGTCGACCCGGCGTTGCTCGGTCATGTCGGCGATGATGACCATGGTGCCCACCGGCCGACCGTTGGCCGAGATCGTCAGGCCCCTGAGGTCGATGTTGCGCCGAGGCGGACCGAAGAGATCGAGGCTCTTCTCGGCAGACTCGCCCGCTGCGACCTCGGCGACCAGGTCGCGGATGGCGGCAGCGACCAGCGGCCCGATGTGTCGCTGTTCGGTGAGCTGCTGGGCGAAGTCGTTTCGCAGCACTTCGACGGCGTCCAGCCGAAGCAGCATGATGCCGAGTGGCAGCGAGTCGAGAGCCAGTCGCGCCAACTGATCGATTTCGGTCACCTGCGGACTCGCCGGCATCGGCGAGCCGACCAGCGGAGGTGCGACCCGCGGACGAAGCGAACCGAGCGAGCGTCCGACCACCGTGCCGACGGCAATACCGGCCAGCACGAGCAGCCAGGTCACGGGGCGCTACCCATCATTCGCCCCGGGTCCCACACCGATTCAACTCCCGTCACCGGCGGCATCCGATGCAGCGTCGGCCGAGCCTTCGGTGACCAGGCCTTTGTCTCGACGAGCGTCGGCTCGCAAGGCACCAGTGTGTTCGGGCAACCAGCCGGTGACCATGTAGGAGACCCGTTGGCCGATGTTCACCGCATGATCACCGATCCGCTCGTAGTACCGAGCGATCAGGGCCAGCTGCACCGCAGCGGCAATGTCGAGTTGGTTCTGGGCGTGCGCCTCGAAGACGACCTCGACCATCTCGCGGTTCAGTTGGTCGAGTTCATCATCGATGTCGCCCAGCGCCGAGGCCAAGGACTCATCGGCATCGGCGAAGGCCTCGAGCGACAGGCGCAGCAGCTTCTGGGCCTCATCGGCCATGGCCCCGATGACCCCACGAATCTTCGGGGTGAGCTCAGCGCCGTACATCCGACGAGCCGCTTTGGAGACGTTGACCATGAGATCGGCCGAACGTTCGAGTTCGCTGGTCAACTTGAGCACGGTGATGAGGCGCCGCAGTTCGCTGGCCATGGGCGCCTGGCGGGCCATGATGACATAGACGCGCTCCTCGATCTCGAGACTCAGGTGATCGACGTCGTCGTCATCATCGACCAACGACTGTGCTTCGGCTAGATCGCCCTTGAGCAGCACCTTCGTCCCCCGAGGAATGGTCTCGCACACCAGTGCCCCGAGCCGAAGGATCTCGGCATTCAGATCGTCGAGCTCGCGGTGGTAGGACACTCGGTGCTCCGAGGCGCGAACAGTCGCATCCATCTCTGTCATCATGCAACCTCATCGGCTAGGTGGCTGGGGTCCCCGGTCACAAGGTACCGGAGTCGGGCGATGAGCACGTGCGTGTGGTCGGCGATCCGATCCAGCGAGCGACACACGACGAACGCCGAAACCCCGGCGCGTACGGCGCTGGGACCCGACAACTCCATGATCTTGGACACCATGGCGGCGGCCAACCCCTCGGGGGTGTCGAGCAGACCCGAGGTCTCCGAGGGCGTCGGTTGGTCGGTCGAGCGCCGATGGAAGGCCCCGTCGTGCTCTCCCACTACATCGAGTGAGGCACTGGCCCATCCGGCTTGCATCACCCGGAAGTCCTCCTGGACCTTGGTCACCAACTCGACGGCGACCTGGTGCAGCTCGGGGTGGGCGGCGATCATCGGCTGATCATCGACCGTCTTAGCGATGCGAAGGCAGAGATCGCCGATTCGTTCCAGCGAATCGAGGGCCCGGATCACCGAGACCACCAACCGGAAATCCGAGGCAACCGGTCCTTCTCGAACCAGGAGCTCGTAACAGCGCTCGAGTAACGACACATGCATCTGATCGATCTCGTCGTCAGAAGCCAGCAGATCGGCCGCGGCCTGGATGTCGCCGAATTCGATCACTCGGCCGGCCCGAGCGATGGAGTCATCGACTCGGAGGGCCATGAGCTCGACCTGCAAACGGAGCTGGTCGAGTTCCTCGGCGAAGGCTCCTCTCACGCGCATCCTCAGCCGAATCGGCCGGTGACGTAGTTCTCGGTCCGTTCGTCGGACGGGTTGGCGAAGATCTTCTCCGTGAGGTCGTATTCGACCAGCAGACCGGTGCGCCGGTCGCTCAGACTGTCGAGCTCGGCCGTGAAGAAGGCCGTGCGATCACTCACCCGGGCGGCCTGTTGCATGTTGTGGGTGACGATGACGATCGTGTAGTCGGTCTTGAGTTCGTGCATGAGGTCCTCGATGCGCCCGGTTGCAATGGGGTCCAGGGCCGAACAGGGCTCGTCCATCAACAGCACGTCGGGGCGAGTGGCGATGGCTCGGGCGATGCACAAGCGCTGCTGTTGGCCGCCGGACATGCCCAGGGCGGACTCCTTCAACCGATCCTTCACCTCGTCCCACAGCGCGGCCCGCTTCAGCGAGGTTTCGACGATCTCATCGAAGGAAGATTTCGGGACACCGGCAATCCTGGGACCGTAGGTGATGTTGTCGTAGATCGACTTGGGGAACGGGTTGGGCTTCTGGAACACCATGCCGATGCGGCGACGGACCTCGACCGGATCGACGCGCGGATCGTAGAGATCGACGCCGTGGTAGTTCACCACCCCCTCGACCCTGGCTCCGGTGATGAGGTCGTTCATGCGGTTGAAGCACCGCAGCACCGTCGACTTGCCACAGCCGCTCGGCCCGATCATGGCGGTGATCTGATGTTCCATGACCGGGAGGTTGACGTCACGGACCGCCCGAAAGTCGCCGTAGTAGACCGACAGATCGCGAAGGTCGAGGATCACCTCGCCATCGATCGAGAGGTCGTCGGAAGGCGAGGCAGCTTCGATTCGGGCCGTGGGCGTTCGGGTGGTGGCTGCTGATTCCATGGACTGCTGTTCCGTCTTCTCGGTCCGTCGCATGTCTTGCTGCGGGCTGTCTTCGCTGGGTTCGTTGGAGTTCACAGAGCTCTCTTGGATGTGTGGGTGCGTGATCTGCAGGCCGTCAGCCCGTACGTCGACGCTCGAAGCGGTTTCTCAGGATGATGGCCGCGCTGTTGAGCAACAACACGAACAGGATCAACACGACGATCGCCGCCGCCGCGTCGTCGACCTTGAACCCTTCCTGCGGTTGGCGGGCCCACGTCGTGATCACGATCGGCATGGCGGTGAACGATTGGCGTACCTGGGTCACGTCCCACCACGAGGGCAACTCGGACATGAACCCGGTGACCGAACCGATGAGGATGAGCGGGGCAGCCTCGCCTGCGGCTCGAGCCACCGACAGGAGAGTTCCGGTGAGAATGCCCGGTGCGGCATAGGGCAGGATGTGGTCCTTGATCACTTCCCACTGAGTTGCCCCGACACCGACACCGGCTTCGCGCAACTCGTTCGGAACACCGCGCAGCGCCTCGATCGAGGTGATGATGACCACAGGCAACACGAGGCAGGCAAGGGTGAGGCCGGCGGCCAGCGGGGTGCGGCCGCCGGTGAGCGCGCCGATGCCGAACCCCTTGACGAAGATGGTCAATCCCAGGATGCCGTACACCACCGAGGGGACGCCCGCGAGGTTGCGGATGTTCAGGTCGATGAAGCTCGTCAGCTTCGACTTCGAGGCGTATTCCTCGAGGTAGATCGCCGAGCCGATCCCGATCGGGAAGGCAACGAGGGCGGTGATGAGACACAGGTAGAACGTACCCCGCAGGCCCTGGGCAATTCCCGAGGTCTCGGGTTTGGACCCGAGTCCCGAGGTCAGGAAATCGCCGAGGCGGCCCGCGAGCACCGGCCAGCCGTCGGTGACCACTTGGCTCAGGAGAACGAGCAGGATGAGCAAGGTGAACAGCAACGATCCGAGCAACGCAAGTCGGAACACCACCCCGCCGACATCGGACTTGCGTTGCAGACGGGCGAGGATGTCCGATGGAGCGTCTCTTCGGTTGATCGAGGGCAGAGCCATGTCAGTACTCCTGGCGATAGCGACGTACGACGCGGCCGGCAATGAGGTTCATGACGAGGGTCATCACGAACAAGAGGAATCCCACGAAGTACAGGCTCTGGAACGTAGGACCCTCCCCGGCCACGTTGTCGGTACCCGAGGCCACCGAAGCCATGGCGGCGGTCATCGTGAGGCCTGGTTCCAGGGGGCTGAAGGTCTGCATGGCACTGTCGGCGGCCCCGCCGGCGATGTAGACCACCATGGTCTCGCCGATCGCCCGCGAGGTGGCCACGATGAAGGCGGCGATGAGCCCCGAGATCGAGGCGGGCAGCACCACCTTCAACGTCGTGGTCTTCTTCCTGGCCCCCAACCCCGACGACGCTTCTCGAAGCGATGGGGGTACCGCCGTCAGCGCATCCTCGGCGATGGAGGCGATGAGCGGAATGGTGAGCAGGCCGACGCCGATACCAGCCGCTGCCAGGTTGGCCGGCTTGGCCGAACTGAAGAGCCGGCTGACCACCTCCGGAGCGATGAAGCGCAGGGCGAAGTAGCCGAGCACGACCGACGGTACGCCGGCCAGGATCTCGAGGATCGGCTTGAGGATCTTGCGAGCTCGAGGGTTCGCGTACTCCGACAGGTACACCGCGGCGGCCAGGCCCAGCGGGGCGGCCACGAGCATGGCGATGATCGTGACGATCAAGGTGGCGGCCACGATGGTCCGCAAGTCGAAGATCCCACGACGCGGGAACCAGCCGATGTCCCACAAGGTGCCGAGGTCGACCTCGATGAGGAAGAGCGCGGCTTCCCACACGAGTGAGTACAGGATGAGCGCACTGATGAGCACCGACGCCGTCGCCGCGGCAAACATCGTCGAACGGATCCGGCGTTCCTTGCGCTGGCGGGCCTTGCTGCCCTGCAGAACAGAGACGTCCCAGTCGGTGGTGCTAGCGGTCATTGTTCGGACCCTGCGCTTTGCCCATGAGGACCTCGGCTCCAGTCGACGGACTTGCATTGAAAACTAGAACAAACGAAAGGCTGCGACTCACCGAGGCGCAGCCTTTCGTTCGCCGGAAACTCGCCGAGCTCAACGACCTTCCCACGCTGCGACGGTCTCGGCCTTCACATCGTCGGTGAGCGCGACGTAATCGGCCTCGGCGACCGCCTCATCGAGGCCGAAGGTCATGTAGTAGTCGACGAAGGCAGTCAGCGCTTCGCTCTCGGCAGCCTTGGCCTTGTTGACGTAGATGTAGAGCGATCGTGAGATCGGGTACTCACCCGACGCTATGGTCTCGGCATTGGGCTCGATGCAATCGCCTCCGGCTTCCTTGGAGATCGGGATCAGCTTGACGCTGTCCTTGGACAGATCGGCGAAGGCGAAGCCGACCCAACCGAAGGCGGTCGGGTTGCTGGAGATGGTCTCGATGATCACGTTGTCATCAGCGGCGCTCGAGTAGTCGGGTCGTGCGTTCTTGGCATCCTGTTCCCGGGACTCGGCGATCTTGGACATGACGATCTCGATGAAGCTGTCGTAGGTACCCGACTCGGGGCCGGGTGCGCTGATGATCAGCTCGGCATCGGGGAGACCGCCGTTGCCACCGACCTCGGTTGCCAGTTGGTCGGCATCGCTCCACTTCGAGAACCCGGTGGACTCCGGGCCGGCGAGAGCGTACAGATCGCCGAAGGCAAGGCACTCGACCGCGTCGTTCTCGGTGCTGGTCATCACGGCAATGCCGTCGATACCGACCTTGAGCTCGACATACTCGATACCGGCATCGGCACAGGTGGCTGCTTCCTCGTCCTTGATCTTGCGGGATGCATCGGAGATGTCGGTCTCGCCGGCGCAGAAGAGCTTGAAGCCGTCGCCGGTCCCCGGCCCGCTGACCTCGATGTTGACGTCGGGGTGGTCGGCCGAGAAGGACTCGGCCACGACGATCGAGATCGGTTCGACCGTGGAGGAGCCGGAGATCACGACGTCACCGCTGAGGGAGTCCGTCGCTCCGGTCGTCTCCGAATCGGCGGTGCTGCCCCCGCTGTCGCTGCTTCCGCAGGCGGCCGCGACGACGCCGAACGCCATGGCGAGTGCGGTCAACTTCGTCAGCGCAGATTTCGAAGGTAATGACACAGGATTCAAGAACAAGATATGCCTCCCTGGCGGTTCGCGTGACCTCTCGAGCACGCGGCGTCTGGTCGTGTTGCGACACCGTGAAAGGTACGGAGCAAGGGTGTCGGTCAAGCCCCGAGCAGGTGAACAAAAGGTGAACGACGACCGAAGTCTTGGTTCACCCGATTCGTGACCTACCCAATCCGCCCGCCGACGACGGCCACCACTCGCTCAGGTCCTTGCTCGTCGACCCACCGACCGGTCACGGCATCGATCGGAGCACGCCCACCGCTTCGATCAGCAAGTTCTCATCGTGCTGATAGCTCAACAGAGCCGCCGCTTCCGGGGGCCCCAACCAGAGGACCTCGTCGACCTCTTCGTTGGGCACGAATTCGCCGCGGCACCAGCGCATCAGCCAGTAGCGCACAACCTTGTTCCTGCCCTTGTGATCGACGTAGGTCACAGACGTGAGCTCTGGACCGAACTCACCCTCGAGGTTCGTCTCCTCCTTGACCTCTCGCCGCGCACAGGCCTCGTCGGACTCGCCTGGATCGCGCTTGCCCTTGGGGAAGGACCAGTCGTCGTACCGGTCCCGGTGGGCGACCAGGACCTCGAGGCCCGTTTCGGCCGCTCGCCACACGACACACCCGGCGGCGCGAATCGTGCCGTGGGCGTCCAGTCGGTCGGCATCGTCCCCGATGATCATCGATAGATCCCTTGGGGGGAGATCGAATCGGTCGGCACCGCGGTGGTGGCGGAGCGTTCCAGCGCCGAGCGTTCGATGGCCAGAGCCTGGAAGGTGTCGTGCGCATTGACCGTTCGACCGCTGAGACGCCGATAGACGCGATCGGGGCCGAGCTCCCAGGCCAGCCAGTCGTCGGCCAGATTGATGTCGAGAATCTGAGCCAACCGATCGATGAGGCGAGGGTCGGTGATGTGGACCAAGGCCTCGACTCGGCGGTCGAGGTTTCGGGGCATGAGATCGGCCGAGCCGATGTGGTACGAAGGCCGGCTCGGTCCATCGCCATTGGCAAAGCAATAGATACGACTGTGCTCGAGATAGCGGCCGAGAATCGACCGGACTCGAATGTTCTCCGACAACCCGGGGACCCCGGGGACCAATCCGCAGATCCCACGAACGATGAGATCGATCGACACGCCGCGACCGCTGGCTTCGTACAGCAGGTCGATCAACTCGGCATCGACCAGCGAGTTGAGCTTCAGCACGATACGGCCATCCCCAGCCTCCATCTCCTGGCGGATGAGGTCACGAAGCGTCGAACGCAGGGTCAAGGGCGCTATCAAGAGATTGCCGTACTCCGCACCATGGCCATAGCCGGTGAGGAAATTGAACATCTGGGTCAGATCGTCACCGATCTCGGGATCGGCGGTGAGCAGGCCGAGATCCTCGTAGGTGCTGGCGGTTTTCGAATTGTAATTGCCAGTGCCGATGTGGCAATAACGCCGGATGCCATCGGGTTCGTCGCGCACCACCAGTGTCGTCTTGGTGTGGATCTTCAGACCGATGAGCCCGTAGGCGACATGAACACCGGCCTCCTCGAGTCGGCGGGCCCATTGAATGTTGGCCTGTTCGTCGAATCGGGCCTTCACTTCCACCAGCACTGCCACCTGTTTGCCCAGTTCGGCCGCCCGGATCAGTGACTGAACGATCGGCGAGTCACCCGAGGTCCGGTAGAGCGTCTGCTTGATGGCCAGCACCTGGGGATCGAGTGATGCCTGATGGACGAACTCGCCGACCGAATCGTTGAACGAGTCATACGGGTGATGCAGCAGCACATCTGCTTCGCGAAGCCGCGCGAACAATTGCCGGCGATCCTCGAGATCACGCAACGGAGCGGGAATCACACCGGTGAATGGGGGATCGAGCAAGTCCGGCCGATCGACGCCGACGAGCTGCCAGTACCCGGTGCAATCGAGGAGCCCCCGGTAGTCGTACACGTCCTCGGCATCGAGGTCGAGTTCGCGCATCAGCAGTTGCAGGGTCTCGGCCGGCATCGAGTGATCCACCTCGAGCCGGATGGCGCGTCCGAACCGTCGACGGCGCAGCTCGAGCTCGACCGCCTCGACGAGGTCGTCGGCATCGGCGTCGTTCAGTGTGAAGTCGGCATTTCGGGTGACGCGGAAGGCCCACGCTCCAACGATGCGCATCCCGGGAAAGAGCTGCTGCAGATTGGCTGCGATGACCTGCTCGACCGCAACGAACGATCCCGATGGGACCTGGAGAAATCGAGGGATGGTGCTCGGTACCTTCAGCCGAGCGAATCGGCGCCGGCCCTTGTGCGGATCGCTGACCTGCACCGCAAGATTCAACGACAGACTCGAAATGTAAGGGAACGGATGGCCTGGGTCGACGGCCAGAGGGGTGAGGACGGGGAAGATTCGCCGATCGAACTCGTCACAGGCCGCTTCGCGGTCGGACTCCCCGAGGTCGGACCACTGCCGAACGGCCAGACCCGCGGCTGCCAGCGCCGGCTGCAGCCGATCGATGTGGAAGCGTTCGAGGAGGCGGGCCTGCTGCAGGACGACCCGCCGAACCTCCACCAGCTGACCCGTCGGGGTCAGACCATCGACCGAGCGGGAGGCAAGCCCTGCGGCAACCTGATGTTTGAGGCCTGCGACTCGAACCATGAAGAACTCGTCCAGGTTCGACGCGTAGATGGCGCAGAACTTGAGCCGTTCGAGCAACGGAATGGTCGCATCGTCGGCGAGCGACAGCACCCGGTGGTTGAATTCGAGCCAGGACAGCTCCCGGTTGATGAAACGGTCGGTGCCGGCGAGCTCAGCGGCAGATTCAGCCGGTATGTCGCTGTGCATGTCCATCTCACAAGTCAACCATGCCCCGGGCGCGTGGAGCATGTCACTGGGGTGATCAACCGATGGCTGCCGGCTCGGTGCTGGTCCGATCGAACGTTTGACCGAACGAAGAATTGTCCTGATCGAACGAAAAACGATCAGGAAGCCGCAGCACCCTGATGCAGCTCGTCACCCAGATCCCAATCGAGGCGGATGAGTTCGCGCTCGGCATCGCGGTTGACCCGTTCACGGTTGCGGCGGAACTGCGGATCATGCTTGGGCAGGAGCAGCAGCCGTGCGTCGACCCGAGTTCGGAACGCGTCAATCAGGCGTTCATCACCGAAATGAGTCCTGATCTCCCAGTGGGGAGCCACCGGTCCGAGATACACGATCGTGGCGTGGGCGACTGGTGCCTGCTCTGGGGTCGTCTCGGCGTCGGTCATGGCGAAAAACTGTACCTGGTCCCGGGTCGGGAAAATTCTTTGAGACTTTTGGCTCATGGGGGAACCAAATCGAGCGGGTAGACGTCTCTATGACCATGGATACCACCTGGATGGCTGAGGGCCTGTGCAACAACCACCCTCCTGCCGTATTCTTCCCGAGTGACGGAGTCGGCGTCGAGATCGCCAAGAAGATCTGCGCCGAGTGCCCCGTCAAGAGTCAATGTCTCGAATATGCCCTCGAACTTCGAGTTGACCACGGCGTCTGGGGCGGCGAGTCAGAGCGCCAGCGGCGCCGCATGATCAAGAGTCGCCGCCACGCTGCCGCTTCCAACACCGCCTCCGCCGAGACGTCGGTCCGCATCAACGCCTGAGCGTCGCAACGCTCCCGAATCTGCCTCCGATCGCCCTGCAGAAACCGAGCGTCCTGACGATGCAGAGCGTCCTGACGATGCAGAGCGCCTGGGGATCGGCCTCCTCTGACCACTCGGCGTTCTCGCAAGCCGGATTCAACCCAGATCGGCGAATCCCAGCTCCGCAGAGAGCGTTGCCGCAGTGTCTCGTACTCTTGCGTACACCCCACGAGATCTGTGTGACAGGGTCTGGAGTGGTCCGACGAGTTCGTTGGGCGACAACCCGACGATCGTGACGGCGGCGTCGGCTGACTCGACCAGAACGAGGTCCTGATCTGGGTCGACCCAGGCCGACACTCCGCCGAGCTCCTTCATCCCCTCCTCGGGCAACCGGTCCCAATCGACCCGGCCCGGCTGTGAGAACACCGAAACAGTGTGGTCTTCGTCGGCGTAGACCGCCTGGTATGGCTGCTGGTCGGTCAACTGTCCCTCAGGGTGGAGATGACTCGGCAGCGAGAGCGGTGAGTTGTCCATGTCGTCGAGCTGCACTCCGGCATCTGCATGGACCGCTGCCGATGCCAGCGCGTGCCGTTGCACCAGATCGCCGACCGAGGGCACGACCTGATCCCGTTCGAGGACGCCGAATTGCATCACGCCCAGCACGCCGACGGCCACGCTGCAGACCAACAACACCGTGCCGCGCAGCGCAAACAGGGGACGGCGATCGATCGCCTTCTCGAGAAACCCTGCGGGCGGTTCGACCAGGGGGAGTGATGCCAGCAGGGCGGCGATCTCGAGTTCCCAAGGCGCCTCCTCGAAGTCAGCCGCGCCGGACGAATCCGTGTCGATGGTGAGCGGATCCGGCCCCAGCGGATCAGATCTGCCCGAATCAAACACTGAGGGCCTCCTTCAACCGACTGCGACCGCGGTGGATTCGGCTTCGAACGGTGCCCAAGGGAATGTTGAGATTGGTGGCGATGTCCTCGTAGGAATAGCCGAGCACGTCCTTCAACACGACGGGGGCACGGTAGTCAACCGGGAGATCGGCCAACAGTCGTTGGAGATCGTCAGGGAGATCAGCAGCAGCCATCTCGGCCTCGATGCCCGCCGAACCGGGGATGAAGCTCTCTGCATCTTCGGGCAACGACACCGTCGGACGCCGCTGCTGGCGACGGACTCGATCGAGGAAGGCGTTCGTCGTGATGCGCCCGAGCCAGCCCTCGAGATTGCCCGGCTGATAGTTGATGAGTCCGCGTCTCACTCGCAGAAGGACCTCCTGGACGAGGTCCTGGGCATCATGGTGATTGCCCGTCAGCCGATACGCAAGGCTGTAGAGAAACCGACCGTAATTGTCCGCGACCTCTTCCCACGTTGGGATCGAGTCTCGATCGAAGATCCGTGGCTCAGCCATGGACCCTGCTGTCGGTACTCGAAACGTCGCACCAGCCGATTGGGTTCCGAATCAGTTGGAGGAATCTTGTGTCTCTGATGTGCTGTCGGCCCTTCCGTCGGCCAAGCCGTCCTTGAATTCCTTCTGGGCACGCCCAAGATTGCGGGCGAGCTGTGGAAGCTTCGCGCCCCCGAAGAGCACCAGAACCACAACCGCAATGACGAGAATTTCGTTTCCTCTGAGTCCGGACATGATCCAACTGTACCCCCACGGCTGTGCAGGAAAGTCGGCAGGGATATTCCGTGAAGGATCCTCAGGCGGTTTCGGTCACCACCACGGGTGCAGCCTGGCGGGCCACCGCCCGGGACCGGCGAATTCGGCGACGCTCCCGCTCGCTCATTCCACCCCAGATACCGAACTTTTCGCCGTTGGCCAGCGCGTACTCGAGGCAGTGCTCGCGCACGACACACCCCCGGCACACTTCCTTGGCCTCGCGGGTGGATGCGCCACGCTCGGGAAAGAAGAGATCGGGGTCGACGCCGAGACAGTTGGCGAGATCCTGCCAACTCGTGTCCAACATCACTTGCTTCCGCCCTATACGCATGCTCTGTTGCCTCCTCCGCCTCTTGCCGGTCACTGGTGCGGGATACTCTGGGGGGACGGGACAGACCGGCGATGTCGGGGGTGACGGGAACTCCCGCCGACATCAGACGAAATCCGTGGGCTTCGACAAACCGTTGTCGATCGGAGCGCCGCGACTCACGCCTGTAATTACAACAGTGGGATTCTGCCTGGAGTTTCCAAGTTTTACAAGCGGAATGTGCCATCCGCGGGAATTACCCGGGAGTAGCCAGCCCTTCGATGACGACGACCGTCTCGTCGGACTCCGGGACCGAGTCGCCGACTGCGTTGCCGGCCAGGAGGAGCTGGGGAGGCATCAGGAGTTTGCGATCGCGGCCTCCGCCACCGAGGATGATTCGATCACGTTCCATCACCCGCTGATCGATCCAGATAGGCAGATCGCGCGGAAGACCGACGGCCGTCACGCCGCCGATGAGCATTCCGGTGAGATCGCGGGTCTCCTCGGCACCGGCGAAGGAGGCCTTCCGCACGCCGAGCCGCCGTCGTACCACCCCGTTGACATCCAGACGGGAGTCAGCGAGCACGACACACGCGACGTAACGCTTCGGATCGGCCTTGCCGACCACGATGATGGTGTTCGCCGAATCCGCCAGTTCATATCCGTACGCCTCACAGAAGGCCGCCGTGTCGGCCAGATCCGGATCGCAGGCAATCACCTCGAAGGGCAACCCGCTACGGAGACTCATGGCGTTGGTGGCATCAAGCACCGGATCGGCATCACGCATGGCATCGATTGTCGCTCATCCCGGCCCGCAACCGGGGAACGGTCAGCCGCGACCGCGGCCGGTGAGCAACTTGCGCTTGTGCTCGATGAAGTCGACCAGCACGTAGTCGCCGAGGTTCTGCGGCGTGGTGAAGAACGCGCGGCCCTTGTTGAGCTCGGTGAGGCGCTCGACGAAGCCGCGGAGTCCCGCATCGGGGTCGAGCATGAAGGTGTTGATCGTGATTCCGGCGCGGGTGCAGCGCATGACCTCGGCCAGCGTGAGTTCCACGGTCTCTCGGGCGGGCGGGTAGCTGAAGAACGGCTGGCCGCCCGGCAACAGGTGGGCAGTGGGCTCGCCGTCTGTGATCATGATGATCTGCTTCGTACCGGTCTCGCGAGCCAGCATCTGCTGACTGAGCTTGAACGCGTGATGCATGTTGGTTCCGTACACGAAGTCCCAACTGACCTCGGGAAGGTCTGCCGGCTTCAACTCCTTGGCGACCTCGCTGAAGCTGACGATGCCGAGGTAGTCGCGCGGGAACTGCGAGGAGATGAGCGAGTACAGCGCCATCGCCACCTTCTTGGCCGGAAGGAAGTTGTCGCGCATCGGCATGGACAACGAGAGGTCGAGCATCAAGACGGTGCTCGACCGGACCTGTCGCTCGGTCCGCTCGATCTCGAAGTCGTCGGGAGTGAGCTGTACCGGTGTACCCCCACCGGCGCGCTGGATCGCGTTGCGGACCGTCTTGCCGATGTCGAGATTGAAGGGGTCGCCGAATTCGTAGGCCTTGGTGTCGAAGGCCCGCTCGTGACCGATGCCGGAGCGATCGATGTCGTGCCCACCCAGGCTGTTCGGGTCCATCTTCGAGAAGAGGTCGCCCAGCGCCTGCTGGCCCAATCGACGCAAACCTCGCGGTGTCAGCTCGAGACGGCCTTCCTTGTTCTGGATGAGGCCGGATTCTTCGAGCATCTTGGCCAACTCGGCCACCCGCTCCATCGATGCCGCCGCATCATCGCCCATCAGCCGTCGTACTTGTTCGAGGTCGACCTCGGCCAGTTGTTGGGGCGAGGTGGCCTGACGCAGGAACTGCTCGAGTCGATCGAGCTGACCCATCTCCTGCATCATCTGCGATGCCTCGGCCAGCCCGAGCGGATCGAAACCGTCGAAGTTGTACGACTGCTGCCACCCGGCGTCAGGGAACATCTGCTGGAGATTCTGGCCGAGACGATTCATCTCGAAGTTGAGATCCATGTCCTCCATGAGCTGGTTCGACAGATCCATCAGTTGCTGACGCTGTTCGGGCGTCATCGAGTTGAGCATCGCCTGCATGGCTGCCATCTGGGCGGCCATCTGTTCCAGCAACTCATCGAGCGTTTGAGGATCACCGGGGAAGAAATCCCCGAACTTCTCCATGAACTCCTGGAAGTTGGCTGCCTCGTCGTCGGGATGGATGCCCTCGGACCGTTGCTCGAGCATCTTGTTGAGCTCGGACATCATGTCCTTCATCCGGGCGAGATCTTCGGGCGAGATGTCCTCCATGGCACCGGACATCTGCTGGAATTGCTGCTGGATCAGCTCCTGACGCAGCTTGTCGACGAGCTCTTCGAACTGCTGTCGAGCCTCAGCAGACTCGAACTCGTAGTTCTGCAACGATCGCACCTTGTTCGCAAGGTCGTCGGGGAGCATGCCGAGCTCCATCTGCTTGGCCGCGGTGGTGTCGCGGGCCAGCTCGGCATTGCGACGGTCGGCAGCGGCGGTGTCCGGGTCGGCCAGCTGCATGTCGGCCAGTGCCTGACGGTCGTCGAGGCCCTGCATCTCGGTGTCGACGACATCGTTGAGCGCCTCGTTGATCTCGTCGTAGACGCCACCCAGATTGTGATTCTCGAGCCGTTCCTGACGCTCACGTCGCAGCTGCTCGAGCATCTCGCGCAGGCCTTGGACCCGCTCGCCGTTGCGATCCTCGAAGCCTTCTTGCATCAACCGTCGCAGCGCCGCCATCGGATCGCCGTGATAGAGCAGATCGTCGGTGAGCTCGCCCAGGACATCGAACGCGTCGAGTTCGAATCCCTTCTGCGTACCATCCCACCGGGAGTAACGAAATCGGGAACCGACCATGTTTGCTCAACCTTTCGTCGGCTGCGTGTCCAGACCCTACCGCCCCTGGCCGCTGGACAGTAGTCCCCACCTCTCCGCAGGGCGGTTCCCCCGTTAGCCTGCCACTGGTGAGCACTCCGTCCGGCCCCGAGGTTCAGCCCGACGCAACCGACGTCGTCGACAACCGAACCGCAGCAACCCGATGCGAGGTGCTCATCGTTGGCTGGGAAGGCGTACTCACCGAACCGGTGTCCCTCACCGAGCTCGATCACGAGGTGGTCGACGAGGTGATCGACAGGATCCTGGACACCGTCGATCGCCCGGACATGATCGAGCTCCTGCACCAGCTTCGCGAGGAGGACATCCTGGTCATCCTCGCCCTCAACAGCATCGCCGAGGCCCAGGAGGTGCTGGCCACCCGCTACCTCGATACCGGCGCGGCGTCAGCACTGGTGAACTCCGCCATGGTCGGGCATCGATTGCCCGAGTCGGCGTTCCTCGAGCTGTGCCTCGAGGTGGCCGACTGCAGCCCCGACGCGGTGCTCTTCGTCCATCACGACGAGGCAACGCTGGCCGCTGCCCGCCGCGCCGGCATGCAGACGATCTCGGTCGAGCAGACGAGGCCATCGTCGGTCCAATCGGCAATCGAGACCATTCGGGCCAGGTTCGGGCAGTGAGCGACGATCCCTCCTCGGCTCCCGCGACGCCGACGGTCCACCCGCTCGGGGCAGTCCTGACCGCCAGCGAGGTGCTCGGCGTCCATCCCGCCGCTGACTGGTCGCGATGGATCGCCAGGGGCCATGCGCCGCCTGCGGGAACCGGCAACGGCCACGACACATCCTGGCTGGACGATCTGGCCCAGCTCGCCGGCCTGGGCTTCAACGAAGTGGCCATCACCCTCGAATGGGCCGCCCTCGAGCCCCGACCGGGACACCGGAACGAATCGCAGGCGGAGCACTATCGCGAGGTCCTCATGGCGGCCCGACAGCTCGGAATGGCTCCCTGGGTCTGCCTCATCGACGGCACCCTGCCCGGCTGGTTCGCCGAAGACGAACGGGGCTTCCTCGACGACCGCGCTCGAACACTGCTCTGGCCACGTCATCTCGACTGGATGGGCGAGTGGTACGCCGACCTGGTCGCCGGTTGGATCCCCCAGCGCGAAGCGATCCACCACGCCATTCGCAACCATCTGCTCGCGCTCGGGCCACCCGGTGAACGCGACCTCGACGAAACAGCGAAGGCGGTGCGGGCCTCCGTGCTGGCCGATGGTGAAGCCTGGCGAGTACTCGGTGGCTCCGCGCCCGTAGCCCTCTACCAGACCGCTCGACTCTTCGTGCCGACGCCCGACAACCTTCCGGCCATCGAGCGGGCGCGCTGGCTCGATGGTCTGCATCGCCGGTCGTGGGGCGAGGCGCTGGCCGAGGGCGTGGTCGGAGTCGACGGTTACCCCACGTCGGTGAACCACCTCCGCGAGGCGTTCGATCGCGTCATCGTTCAGCTCCGGCCGCCGGTACGTATCGATGCGCTGGGTACTTGGTCTCCAATGCCGCTCGGCTTTCTCGCCGAAGGCCTGCTCACGGCCTTCGAGCGTACCATCGAACCATTGCCCGAATCAGAGGTCGTCGCCGCAGCCGACCTTGCTCCGGTCGACGACGACGGCGACGCCCAAGCGGAACATCTCCGCGCCCTGCAGGACGGCGTGATCGAGCGCGGCGGAGCCGGTTGGTGGCAGACCAGCCCCATCGACGGCTGGCAGTGGGAGCGGGGGTTCGACGGTCGATCGGGAATCATCGACATCGATCGAAGAGAGCGCAACGTGGCAAGCATCTTCAGCGCGTTCGACTGAGGCGCACGGTCGAGCGAGGAGATCGGATCGGCAATTGCCACCTCGGTTCGCCAGAGGCGAACAACTTCCCTGCAACCGGGCGCGCCCATCACCATCCCCTGCCTGCGAGACCGATGGGCCGGATCATCGCGCACCATCTGCGAGGAGCCGATCGCCATCTACCGACGCACCGACGCACCAACGGCAAGGTCGTCGCTCCGGCCGATTGTCGTGCCACACTCGCTCCTGTGGGTGCGGATGGGCGATGCGACACCGGATGAGGCGTTGATCCCCGACTTCTCCTCCCTCGATGACGGTGCCCCCGGCACTGCGAGCAAGCGAGATTGGACCAGGATCGTCCCATCCTCGAGGCCCAACAACGGAACCTGGCCCCGAGCCCTCACCAGGTCGAGCTCGCGAAGAAGCAGCTCCGGGACGACTCGAGCACGTCGAAGGCAATGGCGAATTGCCGAAGGGGCGACTCGCTGCTGTCTGCAGCATTGGGAGTATCCGATCCCGCGGCCATGGACCGCGGGCCGCCGATCCGTCACCGCCCTTATCCGGGCTTTCCACAGCAAAGCGTACGATCACTCCATGAGCTGGAACGACACTCCTTCCGACGATTCGCACCGGAACAACCAGAACTGGAACACCGACGGCCTGCACCCCACGTTGCCGGCCCGCCCCCCGTTGGCGACCGACACTCGTTCTACTCCTCCCACCTGGCCGGGCACAGCCGTCGGAGAGGCAACGGACCCACTGATGATCGGGGAGCCCACGACTGTCCTCCCCCGGCAGCCCGGCCTCACCACCCAGCCCGGCCTCACCACGCAGCCCGGCCCCACCACCCAGCCCGGCCTCTCCACCCCGCCCGGCCT
>JAHECQ010000214.1 GCA_024641625.1 Acidimicrobiales bacterium
CAGCCCAGGTCACCTCGGCGCGGTTGCGGAGCCGGTCCCCACCCCGCAACGTGGTCTCGTGACCGAACATGTGCAAGATCGCGGTGGACAGCCGCTGCAGTTCCTCGGGCCCGACGTCGTCGAGAATCGTGGTCAGTCCTGCGGCGACGATCGGGCGTATCTCCCCGTCGGACGTTTCGCTGGTGACTCCCAGGAGATGCCGCAGCATCTCGGCTGCCGGCCACCAGACGTTGGCCTCGCCGTAGGGCACACAACGGCCCTCGAGTACCCGCACTTCATCGGTGGCCACGAGGCGAGAGGCTGCTTCCTCGACCAGACGGGTCTTCCCGGTTCCGGCTTCACCGAAGACGGTGGCGATCTGTGCCTGGCCGAGGTCGACGGCCAAGCGTGCTTGCGCCTCGAGCAATCCGAGCTCGGGCCCTCGACCGACGAAGCGGACGGTGCGCCGGGTACGGGCACCGGGCGGACGCACGGCCCCGAGCGCTTCCCAGACACCCAGCGCTTCTTGACGTCCCTTGACCTCGACGGGGCCGAGGGGATGATACGCGATTGCCTCCCGCGTGACGTTGTAGGTGGCCTCGCCCACCAGCACCCGACCCGGATCGGCGAGCGTCTGCAGGCGCGCTGCGGAATTCACCACATCGCCCATGGCGGTGTAGTCACGGCCGGAGGACGAGCTACCGACCAACACTTCGCCGGTATTGACGCCGATCCGCATTCGGAACGGATTCTGAAGTTCGCTCCCCATCGCCGCCAATGACTGTTGCATCTTGAGTCCGGCCCGTACAGCCCGCTCGGCATCGTCCTCGTGGGCGTAGGGTGCTCCGAACAATGCGATGATCCCATCGCCCATGACCTTGTCGACCACGCCACCGAAGGCCGCAATGTCGATGGTCAACCGCTCGAAGCACCGGTCGACCTGGTGTTTCACCTGTTCGGGATCGAGACGCTCGGACAGACTGGTGAAGCCGACGATGTCGGCGAAGAGCACCGTGACGATCCGACGTTCGGTGTCGGACTTGGAGAGCGGTGCTCCACAGGTCGAACAGAATCTCGCCCCGGGAGGGGCATCGGTTCCGCACGAGCTACAAGTCACCGGGTCACTATAGGCACGGCGGCAATGGGACCTCAGGACGATTCCCGAACGAGCATGATCGTTCCGGGGAATGACGACACCGCCGGTGGTGAGGCGATACGGTCACGCCGATGAAGGCTGCGCTCGCTGCCATCCGGCAGCTCTTCGCATCGCCCCTCGGCCAAGTCGACCTCCTCCTGGCGTTGGCGGTTGCCGTGCTCAACGTCGCAGCCGGCTTCTCGCTCGCCGACTCGGACTCCGGACCGCTCGAACCCGGCCCGGTCCTGTGGGCACTCATGATCGGGACCGGTCTCACCATCGCCTTCCGACGGATCTGGCCGTTGACCATGCTGGCCGTGACCGCACTGCTGACCATGACCTCCTGGCTGATCGGACTGCCCAATGTCTTCATGGCTGAGACCGTGCTGATCTACTCCGCCACTGTGCATGGTCGTGCACCGTACGGCCTTCGAGCCGCCACCGGCGCAGCCGCCGTTCTGACCACGTTCACCCTGCTCGGAGTGCTGGTGGCCGACGTGCCGCCCTACGTCGTGGGGCTCGTCGGTCTCATGGGGATCTCGGCAATCACCCTTGGGTCAGGGGTGGTGAATCGCGAGGCCTACACGCGCGAAGTCGAGGCCTCGGCCCGCGAGGCCGCGGCCCACCGACTCACCCGAGAGGCCACGGTCCTGGCCAACGAGCGCAATCGCCTCGCCCGTGAGCTCCACGACATCGTTGCCCACGGGTTGGCCGTCATCTCCATCCAGGCCGGCGCGGCCGAACGGGTGCTCGAACGCGACTCCGACGCCGCACGCGTTGCACTCGGCCAGATCCAACGGGCGTCGAGAGAGGCACTGGCCGACATGCGCCGCGTCCTGGTTGCGCTCCGAACCGACGAGGACCCCTCGACGAGTCCATCCCCGGGGATCGATGCGCTCCAGGAGATGGTGGCAGACGTGCGCGCGACCGGCATCGACGTCACGCTGGCGATCGATCCCGATGTGGGCCAACTCGTGGGTCGAGGAGTGCTGGAGAGCTCGATCTTCCGTCTCGTCCAGGAAGGCCTCACGAACGTCATCAAACACGCAGGCCCACACGCAACCGTTTCGGTGCTCGTCGACCGAGCGGGCGAGAGCGTGCGCATCGAGGTGAGCGACACCGGTCGCGGTCTGGCCGCGCCCGCCACTGACGGAGGCCGGGGTCTGCGGGGCATGCGAGAGCGGGTCGAGCTCCTTGGTGGGACGTTCACCTCCGGGCCACGAGTCGGCGGCGGCTTCCGGATGACGGCCACCCTGCCGACCGAGGCCGCCGCCGGGCAGTCCGAGCGAGGCACGACGTCATGACCCTGCCTCGCCCGGGAGCCGACCCGCTTACTCCGGTCCGGATCGTCCTCGTTGACGACCAGGAGCTGGTCAGAACCGGCCTGCGAATGATCCTCGAATCCGAACCGGGGCTCGAGGTGGTCGGGGAGGCAGCCAACGGCACCGACGCCATCGAGGTCACCCGGCAGCTCCGCCCCGACGTGGTGCTGATGGACATTCGCATGCCCTTGATGGACGGTGTCGAGGCGACCGGCCACATCATCGGCGACGAAGACAACCGGTCGAACGTCATCATCCTGACCACGTTCGATCTGGACGACTACGTCTTCGACGCGCTCCAGAACGGAGCGAGCGGCTTCCTCCTGAAGGACACGCCGGCGGCCGATCTCATCGACGCAGTGCTCATCGTGTCGCGAGGCGACGCGCTCCTGTCGCCGACCATCACCCGGAGGCTCATCGAACACTTCCGAACCGGTGTCGTGCCCCTACCCGAACCGCCGAGTTTGTCGGAACTCACCGATCGCGAGCGCGAGGTCCTGGTGGCCATGGCCCGGGGCTTGTCGAATGCCGAGATCGCCACTGCGCTCTACGTGAGCGAGACGACGGTGAAGACCCATGTCAGCCGGGTGCTCACCAAGCTGGGTCTCCGCGACCGGGTGCAGGCGGTGGTCCTGGCCTACGAATGCGGGCTCGTCCGACCCGGCGCCAACTGACCGAACCGACGCGAATCGGGTCACCCGAACGGATGAACCACAATCATCCTTTTGGACGACGACCTCGTCAGGGTGTCAGCCGTAGGGTCCGAGGCAACACCTGGACTCTCGTCCGGCGCCCCTGTCAGAAAGCTGATCTCATGAGCGATTCCGCCACGTCACCTGCACCGACACCTCTTGTCGACGTCGCCGAGATGGCCGCCTCGATGGCTGCCTACGCCGACCAGGCCTCGAAGGTGTACGGCCGCGGCGACACCGAGGTCCACGCGCTGCGAAGCGTCAGCGTCGGCTTCCAGCCCGGACACTTCACTGCGATCATGGGGCCCTCCGGCTCGGGGAAGTCGACCCTGATGCACTGCATGGCCGGACTCGACCGACTGAGTTCGGGTGAGACCTACATCGGCGGTGTCGCGCTCTCGACGCTCAACGACAAGCAACTGACCCAGCTTCGTCGCGACCGGGTCGGCTTCATCTTCCAGGCGTTCAATCTGGTACCAACCCTCAACGCCAGGGAGAACATCACGCTGCCGATGGACCTCGGCAGCCGGAAGATCGACAAGGACTGGGTGGACCACGTCATCACGACCGTCGGCCTCGCCGACCGCATCACCCATCGTCCCAACGAGCTGTCCGGCGGCCAACAGCAGCGTGTTGCCGTCGCCCGTGCGTTGGCAAGTCGTCCGGCAATCGTGTTCGGCGATGAGCCGACGGGCAACCTCGACTCACGCACCTCGGCGGAGATCCTGGACTTCATGCGCCAGGCCGTGCGCGAGCTCGAGCAGACGATCGTGATGGTGACCCACGATCCGGTGTCGGCCTCCTATGCCGACCGGGTGTTGTTCCTGGCCGACGGACGCATCGTCCACGAGATGACCGACCCCACTCCCGATTCGGTGTTCGACACCATCAAGAACCTGGGGGACTGACCGGTGTTGAAACTCGTCTATCGAGGGATCCTCGCGAACCTCGGCCGCCTCGTCCTCACCTTGATCTCGGTCGTGCTCGGTGTGGCCTTCGTCTCCGGTTCGTTCGTTCTCGCCGACAGCCTCCGTTCGGTCTTCGACCAGATCAGCGAGGACGCCTTCGCCGGCGTCGACGCCCAGGTCCGGGCCGAGATCGGCGACCTGAGCAACGATCAGGCACCCGAGCGATTCGATGACAGCGCGATCGGGACCATCAGGGAGGTCCCCGGGGTGGAGTACGCCGAGGGGGGCCTCTTCGCCTTCGAGCAGACCTACAGTCTCCTGGCTGACGGTGAGCCGAATCGGCCATCCGGTCCACCCGTCTTCACCGCCTCATGGGGTGGGCCCAGTTCGGTCTCCAGCTTCACGATCGTCGAAGGAGCAGCCCCGACCGGTCAGCAGGTCGCGCTCGACCGGAGTCAAGCGGACAAGGGAGGCTTCTCGCTGGGTGACGACGTCGTCATCTCGGCCCCCACGGGAAGCTCCGAGGCCTTCGAGCTCTCGGCCATCATCGACTTCGGCGACGGAGGGACCGGTGGGGCCTACTTCCTGCTCTTCGACCTCCCGACCACCCAACGCCTGCTGGGTGCCGAGGGTTTGGTCGACTCGATCGTGATCAATGGTGGTGACACCCCGAACGACGAGCTGCTGGCCGCCATCGAACCGGTCCTGCCCTCCGGCCTCGAGGTCGTCCCGGGAACAACCGTCCAACAGGAACAGAAGGACAGCTTCGGCAGCATCATCGACATCTTCGGCAACGTCCTTCTCGGATTCGCCATCGTCGTGCTGTTCGTCAGCACGTTCATCATCTACAACACGTTCGCCATACTGGTCGGGCAGCGAACCCGGCAGCTCGGGCTCCTGCGTTCGATCGGTGCCAGCTCCACCCAGATCAGCCTGATGGTGCTGATCGAGTCGGTCATCATCGGGCTGGTGGCCTCGGTCGTCGGCCTCTTCGGAGGTATCGGCGTTGCGGCCGGGCTGAAGAAGTTGTTCAGCAGCGGCGGCAACCAGTTCCCCGACGGACCACTGCAGATCGCTCCCCGGACGATCATCGTGGTGATCATCGTCGGCATGGTGGTCACCGTTGGATCGGCCCTCCTTCCTGCGATTCGGGCTGCTCGTGTGTCCCCGCTCGAGGCCGTGCGCGACGGCGGCCGAAAGGAACGCAGCCTCAGGGTCCGCCTCCTCAGCGGAGGCATCGTGTTGATCCTCGGCCTCGTTCCCCTGCTTTCGGGCATGTTCGCCAACATCGACGGCACCGCTCCTCGGCTCGCCCTCATCGGTGTCGGGTCGGCACTCACGTTCATCGGCGTGTCGATGGCCAGCGTGTTGTTCGCCGGTCCCGTCGCCCGCATGCTCGGGCAGCCCGTGGCTGCCGCGCGGGGCGTGACGGGGCGACTGGCCAGGGACAACGCCAGTCGCAACCCTCAGCGCACCGCAGCAACGGCCACTGCGCTGATGATCGGCCTTGCCCTCATCACCGGCGTGTCGGTGCTCACCAAGTCGCTGTTGGCGACCTTCGACTCGCTCCTGGCCGACTCGATCGCGGCTGACGTCTTCGTCTTCGAGGAGAACCAGAACCTGCCGTTCTCCTCGGCTGCGGTCGATGCGATTCGCACCGTTCCCGAGGTCGCCCAGGTCGCAGGCTTCACCGACCTCAAGATGAGGGTCGACGGCGAGGTCATCGACGCGTCGGCCTATGACTCGAGCACCGGCACCCGGGTGGTGAACACCGATGTCACCGAGGGCGACATCGTCGACCTCGGTGCTACCGGTATCGCGCTGCTGGACAGCGCGGCCGAGGACCGGAACCTCGGGATCGGCGACACTGTTCAGGTCGAGTTCGAGGACGGATTCCGCACCGAGCTCACCGTGCGGGCGATCTACGCCGAGGAAGCATTGGTCGCCAACTCGTGGCTCATCGACCGATCCTTCGCCAACGAACATCTGAACGTCGACCAGGTTGGTTTCGTCGGTGTCGTGTTCAACGACGACGTGTCCATCGAGGCCGGCAGGGCGGCCGTGGCCCAGGCGATCAGCGGCTTCCCGCAGCTGATCATTCAGGACAACAGTGAATTCCAGGATCAGATCCAGAGCCAGATCAGCCAGTTGCAGCGATTGGTGTACGGGCTGTTGGGGCTCTGCCTCATCGTCGCCTTCTTCGGCATCGTCAACACCATGGCCTTGTCGGTGCTCGAACGCATCCGGGAGATCGGTCTGCTTCGAGCGGTCGGCACCACCCGAAGCCAGCTGAAGTCATCGGTGCGCTGGGAAGCGATCATCGTCAGCGTCTTCGGTTCGGTGCTCGGTGTGCTCATGGGCCTGCTGCTCGGCACGGCGGCCGTCATCGCCATTCCCGACAGCTTCATCAGCCGGGTGTCGGTGCCGTGGACTCCGATGATGGTCTTCATTGTCATCGGGGCCGTCATCGGCGTCGTCGCCGCCTACTTCCCCGCTCGTCGGGCCGCCCGTCTGAACGTACTCGACGCCATCGCCCACGAATAGCGGCGAGCTTCAGCGGCGCAGCGTCGGCCCCCGGTAGCCGGGTTGGAAGCCTCCGGCCAAGAGAAGGTCACGCACGATGGCCAGCTCGGCGACGGGCCGGCCGTCGATCTTCTGGATCTCGATGCCCCTGA
>JAHECQ010000215.1 GCA_024641625.1 Acidimicrobiales bacterium
GATCCCATCGGCCATGGCATTTGCCGGGCTCGCCGGGCTACCTCCCGTGAGCGGGTTGTACGCGGTGTTGTTACCGACGGTCGTGTACACCTTGCTGGGTTCATCGAAACAGCTCATCGTGGGCCCCGAAGGTACAGTTTCCGCGCTGGTCGCGGCCGCCATCTTGCCGTTGGCCGCGGCCGGCAGCGACGAGGCGGTCCAGTTGGCGGGAACGCTGGCTCTTGTGGTCGGGGCCGTGTTCGCAGCGGCTTGGGTGCTTCGTCTGGGCTGGATCGCCGACTACTTCTCACTTCCCGTGCTCGTCGGGTATCTGGCAGGGGTGGGCATCGTCTTGATCGTCGGGCAGCTGGGCAAGGTGCTGGGCCTGGGCATCGAAGCGAGCGATCCCCTCCCGCAACTCCTCGAGGTGATGCGCGAAGCCGGCGACGCGAACGGCACGACGATCCTGGTGGGCGTGATCGCCCTGGCGACCCTCGTCCCCCTCCGGTTCATGGCCCCCAAGTTCCCCGCAGCCCTCCTCGTCGTCGCCGGGGCGATCGTCGCATCATGGATCTTCGATCTTCAGTCCCGGGGTGTCGCGATCCTCGGAGAGATCCCGTCGGGTCTACCGAGCTTCGGGCTCGCGCTCGGCCGTTCCTTCGAATTGTTGCCGGCGGCGTTGGGGATATTCGTCGTCAGTTATGCCGACGGAGTGCTGACTGCTCGTTCATTCGCCGGTCGGCATGGTCTGAACGTGCGAGCCAATCAGGAGCTGCTCGCGTTCGCGGGAATGAGCGCTGCTGCCGGGGTGTCGCAGGGCCTCCCGGTCGGGGCGAGCGGCTCGAGAACCGCTGTGAACGACCAGATGGGTGCAACCAGTCAGTTCTCCGGCCTGATTGCCGCAGGAGCTGTGCTGGTGGTCGTCCTCTTTCTCACCGGACCGATCGAGTACCTCCCCGCTGCGGTCCTGGGCGCGATCATCATCGCCGCCGCGATTGGTCTGATCGACCCGGCTTCCTTCCGCGATCTCCTTTCCACCAGCCGTTTCGAGTTCGGGCTGGCTCTGGTGAGTGCGGTTGGTGTCGTGACGGTCGGCGTCCTACGTGCGCTCGTCGTCGCTGTCCTGTTGTCGATCGTCGACGTGATCCGGCGCAGCGCCCGCCCCCACGACGCGGTGCTCGGCTGGGTCGACTCCCTGGGCCGTTGGGGCAACGTCTCGCTGCACCCGACGGCACGACTCACCGAAGGCGTTGTGGTCTATCGACTCGACGATCGTCTTTTCTTCGCCAACGCCGAGTACGTCAAGGGTCGAGTGCACGAAGCGATCCGGGGTGCCCCCTACGAGGTCCGGTGGCTGGTCTTCGACGCCGAGGCAGTTACGAATATCGATGTCACCGCGGCAGAGGCGCTCGAAGACCTGGGCGAGGAGCTCCGGCGGGCCGGGATCGGGATCGCGCTGGCACGGGCCCGTCCGTACGTCGGTGATGTGCTGGACGATGCGGGGGTCACCGGGGTGATCAACAAGGAGCGATTCTTCCCGACCGTGCGGTCGGCCGTCGCCTGGTGTGACGACCACAGACCGGCCGCGCCGGACCTGACTCCGAGCTGATCGATGACCCGTCGTGCTGCGGGTGCCCACGAGGGCCCGAGAACCTCGCCCCGCTGGACCGCTGGAATGCGCTGGGATCGATCAGGAGAGCTACGCTCGGCCCGGATCCACTCGCCTTCAGGATGAAGCATGAAAGGCGCAGCGATGCTGGCCTACGATTATCCGATTCTTGGTCTGTTCTGGACCATGTTGATCTTCTTCTCCTGGCTCGCTTGGATCATGCTGGTGTTCCGTGTGATCGTCGACATTGTCGTCGGCGACATGGGCGGTCTGTCCAAGGCGATCTGGGCGATGTTCGTCATCGTCGTCCCATGGCTCGGTGTGTTGACCTACCTCGTCGTCAACGGTGACGCCATGACCGAACGGACTGTCGCCGCGGCCGAACGGCACGAAGCAGAGATCCGGACCTCTCTTCCAAGCGTTGCCGGCAACGGCGACACGGCCGATGAGATCGCCAAGTTCTCGGAGTTGCACGCCGCTGGGGTACTGACCGACGCAGAGTTCGCACGGCAGCAGGCGAAGCTGACCGGCGGACAACCACGTGCCCATGGTGAGAACGTGGTCGGCGCCGTCCTCGATGTTCCTGGCGACGATCAGGGACAGGCGGCCAGTGTTCGAGGGGACGCCGTGGCGACCGATGGCGTCGACTCCGAGAGGCTGATGCGGATCTATCTCGAGGAGGTCGTCGTCAAGGGTCGGCTGGAACTCATCGACGAGCTGGCTCACCCCGACATGGTCGACGAAGCCAACCAGGCCTTCGGGGGCCCGGCGGGGCGCCCGGGGCTGGTGGCTCATGTACAAGGTTTCAATCGCAACATCGAGAATCTTGATCTCACCGTCGAGCGCATCGTGGCCAACGACGATTCGGTGATGGCGTGGTGGTCGTTCTCCGGTGTGCATGCCGGACCTTGGCTGGGAAGACCGCCCACCGGTCAGCCCATCGAAGTCACGGTGTTCAGCTTCTTCGATCTTCTCGACGGTCGAATCAGCCGCTACCGGCTCTGGCTTCATGCCGGCTTCGATGAGCCTGTCGTGTTCGACACCTCTCGCCCCGGCACCTGAGTCGGCTCAGCCCCACTTCGTCGCCTGTCGGGACGACCCGATCGGTGAGTGGGGTTCAGAGCTTGTCGACTGCGGTTTGGATGAGCGAGCCGACCTCATCGACGGTGTAGAAGGGTTCGACGCCCTCGCCCGCCCTGATGTCGGTGATGTAGAGCAGGGCGAGGACTGCGCCCTTGCGCACGAGGGCAGTGTGAATTCTCCATTCCGCTCCGCCGCCGGCTTCTTCGATCGTGAGCAGCACACCGTAGCGGTCGTCACCCACCTGGGGGATCGTCATCTCCTCGGCTCGGCCGGGGCCTTCCTCGTCGGCGGGGATGTCGCCGAGGCAGGCCTGCAGTCCGTCGCGGAGCAGCACGAAGGTCGCCTCGACCTCAGCGGGATCTGCTTAGGCCAGGTATTCCTGGGAGAAGATCAGATGACCGGTCCGGTCGGGGGGCTCGATCGGGTCGTCGACGGTGAGATCGAGCTGGCGGAACGCCATCCACTCCAGTGAGTCGGCCGCTGCGCTCGACTCGGCGCTGGCGGCAGGGCACAGCTCGAAGCTGGGCAGCATCTCCCGCTCGTCGTCGGTGATCACTCCCGCTGCGCCGGCCTCGGACACATCGGGTGGAAGGTTCACGTTCCAGTCGCCCGGGTAGTCGCCGACAGCGACGAGGTTCGAGGCCAACGCCTCCGCAGTCGGAACTGCTGTCTCGGCCGTGTCGCTCCCGCAGCCACTGCTCAAGACCAGAAGGGTCGCGAGGAGCAGACCTGGAACCCGGATATCTCGTGCCACCGCACAACTCCTTCATGCGCCGGGCACGTCGCCCGGCGGTCGATCCAGCGTGTCCCGACGAGGCCACCCCAAGTAGAGGACAAGGTCCCGAGGACTCGGCTCGCAGCCCGTCGGCTCCGGGCGCAGAGCGGGCCCGTGCTTGCCTCAACTCGTTCCCAGGTACTGTGGACGGCACGCAACGCACATCCTGCTTGTGGCCTCCGTGATGGGCCTGGTCGCAGTGTTGCGGCGCGGTAGGGCATTGTGCCGGCCCGACCGAGCGGGTTGGTCCTTGGTCAGTCGCGGTGTGAGGCTGCGGCGAGTCCCTCGAGGGCGAGGCCCATCTCGAGTTCTTCGAGCATGACCTTCTTGAGTCGATGGGTCAGTACGTGGCGGGTGAAGCGCAGCAGGTGAACGTCTTTGGCGGCGAGCATGTGAGCGATCTCGTTCGCTCGATCCATGAGGGCGTCCGCTGGGAGAACCTCCCCGACCACACCGAGGTCCATTGCCTGCTGAGCGGTGATCTCCTGTCCCGTCAAGAGGAAGTGTCGGCCACGGTTGTGTCCCAGCAGCAACGGCCAGATGATCTGCATGCTGTCGCCGGGCACGAGTCCGTTGGTGAAGTGGGGTCGGTCGGAGAACACGGCGTGATCGGCGGCCAACACGACGTCGGCGAGGACCGCCAGTTCGGAGTGGGCTCGGGCCGGGCCGTTGACCGCGGCGATGACGGGTACGTCGATGTCGAGGAAGTTCATCACGAGCCGTTTGCCTTCCCACAGGACACGGTCCCAGGCCCCTGCAGGCACGCCTCGCTCGGCCATGGCCGCAGCGCCTTGTTCCTGGAAGTCGATGAACGAGTCACCGGTGCCGGTGATGATGACGACCCGGTTGTCACGGTCGGCGGCGATCGCGGCGAACAATTCAGGGAGCTCGCGGTGCGGCCCCCCAGCCCAAAGCAGGGGCCGGTTCCGGTAGTGCATGCGAAGGGTCAGTACGCCATCGTCGGTGCGGTCGACAGCGATGTGATCCCAGCTGTCGCGGTAGTCGTCGAGTGTGGTCATGTCATCCCTCCGGGCTTCTCACCGGTGCCGGTGCACCGGGTGGTCCCCGAATCACAGCACACCGGCACCGCAGGCGCCGCCTCACCGACCTCCTGCCCTCGGATCGAGCGGCATCGAGTTGAAGTTGGCCCACGGGCACACGAGCCGAGCGGCGTGTTCTAGGGTCCTGTGTCATGACTGTGACCGGTAATGACTCTGATCCTCTGGTAGCCGCCACCGCATTGTTCAACGAGTACGCGGTCGCCGTGGATGAAGCACGCACGGAGGACTTCGCCGGCCTGTTCTGCCAGGACGGTGTCTTCTTCGACGATGATGTCGTCGGCCGCGAGGCGATCGCCGCTCGCTGCAAGATGTTGCTGTCACGCATGGAACGGACCAGCCATCACATCACCAACGTCCGGGTCGTGTCGGTTGACGGTGATGAGGCCGCGGTCGACGCCTACGTGTACGCATGGCACATCATGAATGGCGGCGAGATCTGGGAAGTGTGGGGCCGGTACTTCAGTACCTTGCGTTGTGTCGACGGACGTTGGCTGTTCGCCGATCACCGCATCCGGTCGGCCGGTGTGCGTCCCGACCACGCCTTCCCGACCTCGAAACGCCTGGAGCGAGCCGTACCGTAGCGGCGTGCCCCGGGCTTTCGTACCGCTCGCGGGAGGGGTTGGTGCGCCCCGACGGCCGGGGACCTGGAATGCGAGCGTCAAGATGGCGTGAGGATCTCGGGAATCAGAAGGGCGGCAACGGCGTCGGCGTGACGTTCGATGATCGACGGGTCACGTACGTCGATACCCACCAACTCGGCCACCTCACCGCCGAGGGCGAACATCAGCGAACCGGCTCCGACCATGGCGTAGAAGACGTGAGGAAGCAGCACCGGATCCGCGCCGAGTTCGAGCCCGTCGATGGAGTCGATGAACCCCTGGTAGAGACGGCGAAGGTGAGTGTCGACCAGCCAGCGGCGGCGGGCGTTCGTCTCGTCACCCGCGTCGATCATGAAACGAAACAGGTGCGGATGACTGGCTGCGTGGAGCACGTACCGGCGGATGACCAATCGAGCCGCTTCGCGCCTATCGGTTTCACTCGTGCCGAGGGTGACTGCATCGGGGCGAAGCGCGCTTCGCATCGTGTTGAAGATCTGATCGGCCGCCGCACGCCAGAGATCGTCCTTCGTCGCGAAGTGATAGGTGAGCAGACCCTGTGTCGTGCCGGCGGCAGCTGCAATGCCACGGGTCGATGCCCCTTCGAATCCTCGGTCGGAGAACGCGTCGACCGCAGCCATCACCAAGCGGCGTCTCGTCTCCTCACGCTGATCGGCCCGTGCCATCGCCTGAATCTACCGGCGATGGTGGCTGGTCACTTGACAAGTCAAAGCATGAACGCCCAGTATTCACCGGTCGATCAACAAGCGAATCCAAGTCGTTCGTGACCTCACCGCTCTTCCTTCAACACCGATCGGAGGCGATGTCGCCACTCGCTTCCTCAGGCAGGAGACAACGTATGGCGCACACGACCAGGAGCGATCCTCCCGCCGGTATCCCGGCGCTTCATCGTCAACTGGATGAGATCAGGGACCGCCTCGAGGCCTCTGCGCTGCAATCTGAACAGCTGGGACGCCTCGCGCCCGACGCCGAGGCTGCCCTTCGGTCCACCGACCTGCTCCGATTGTGGTGGCCCGACGAATTGGGGGGGCCGGGGGCCACCATCGCCGATGGCATCGGCCTGATCGAAGCGGTCGCCGAGGTGGACACGGCGACCGCGTGGAACCTGGCCGTGTGCACGCTCGGCAGCGGCTTCGCGGCCGCCTACCTGTCGGACGAAGCGGTTGATGACATCTTCTCCTCACCGATCGCCGTGATAGCGGGCCAAACTGCACCGGTAGGTGTGGCACAACCCGTCGAGGATGGGTTCCTGGTTTCGGGGCGGTGGACCTTCGGCAGCGGTATCCACCTGGCGTCCTGGGCGAAGGCGGGTGTGATGATCGCGGGTCCTGAGGGGCCGTCGCCGGCGCTCGTCGTCGTCCCCATCGATGTCATCGACATCGATCACGGTTCGTGGAGCGTTGCCGGACTCGCCGGGTCGGGCAGTTGCGACTACACGATGGACAGGGTTCACGTCCCCTCGGGGTACTGGTACAGCTACCCTCGACCGGTCAGACGGCGCGGGAGCATCACGTTCGAGCTACCACTGCCTGCCCAGGTCGTCATTCTCCATGCCGGGTTCGCTCTCG
>JAHECQ010000216.1 GCA_024641625.1 Acidimicrobiales bacterium
CATGCCGTATCCCTGCACCACCTCTGCTCCGACTCGGAGGGAAGCGTCGTGTGCCAGCTCGGCACCGAGGGGCGCAGCACCGGAGAAGATTTGCCTGACCGAGGAAAGATCGTACTTGTCGACGATCGGTGCCTTGGCCAGACCGAGGATGATGGGGGGGACGGCAAAGAACCGGGTGACCTTGTACTTCTGGACCGCCTCCAAGGCGTCGACCATGTCGAAACGGGGCATGGTCACCACGGTCACGCCGTTTGCCAGGAGGCCGTTCATCAGGACCTGCATGCCGTAGATGTGGAAGAACGGCAGTGCCGCGAGGGCGACCTCGTGGTCGGTGTAGAGGATGGCGTGCTTGCACTGCTCGATGTTGGCCACCAGATTCCTGTGGGTGAGCATCACGCCCTTGGGTAGGCCGGTCGTGCCCGACGAGTAGGGCAAGACCACCGTGTCGTTGGCGTAGTCGACCTCGACCTGCCGGATGGGCTTGCTCATCAGCTCCGAAAGCGGTGTGGCCCCGTTGGTCGCCGGCCCGATGACCACCACTTCGGTCACGTCGGTTCCCTCGGCTGCCGCCAACGCCGTCTCGAGGAACATCGGCACGGTCACGAGCATGCCGGCGCCCGCGTCCAGTAACTGAAAGCGCACTTCGCCGGCGCCGTAGGTGGGGTTGATGGTGGTCACCGCGCCACCGGCGACAGCGGCGCCGTGGAACACCACGGCGAAATCCGGGATGTTGGGAGCCATCAACCCCAGCACTTTGCCCGGGCCGAAGCCCCGGGCCTGCAGCCCACCGGCCAAGGAGTAGATGGCGTCGCTCAGCTCGGCGAAGGTGTAGGAGCTGGTGCCGGCGGCGTCCTGGATGGCGACTTGATCGGCCAACTCGCGGGCACGGCGAAGCACGTGCGTGGTGATGGAGACGTTGGGAATCTCCACATCCGGCAGCGGACTCGTATGAATGATGGTCATGAGCTCAGCGTATGCCTCGGCGGCCGGCTACCAGTCGGGTGGCCAGAGCCCGAGGAGTTCGAGCCTGGTCTTGTGTCGATGACATGGACCACAACGGGATTTGGCGTTGGTGGGCACCGTCGGTCCGTCGTCGGTGTGGCGGATGGTGTGGTCGGCATCGCAGTGCCAAGCCCGGGTATCGCATCCGGCACCTTGGCAGTGACGATCTCGGATCATGACGCCGAGCCGCTTGGAGCCGTTGAACAGACGGGTCTTCGCCGACGCCTCGAAGTCGTTTGTCCTGGCGTCCATCACGAACAGTCGGACCTTGGCTGCGATGGCAAAGTCGAGGGCGTCCGACGGGGAGATCGCACGACCCGACTCGGACTCGCATCGGCGACTCGTTGCTCGGCGGAGGGCTTCGTCGGCTGTGAGGCTCTGGAGCGCGGTTGTTTCGCGGCATGCCACAGCGTCGCGGCGTTCGGCTTCGTTCTCCAGCGTTTCGGCATCGACGATGATGTTGGTCACGACGTTGGCAGTGGCTTCGTCGGCGCCGATGCCGTTGCGGAGGAGCCGGAAGAGGGCGTCGTGGCGGCGTTGGGTGTCGGTCCGAAGGAGATCGGCCATCGTGGCGTCGATGCCGACTCGGTTGCGGGCTTCTGCCCAGTCGGCCTCGAACATCTCGGCGACCAGCACCTTCAACGCCGGCTCGACCAAGCTGAACGCGGCAGTGGTGGTGAGGATCTCCATGACGACCTGTTGTTGCACCGGGTCGGTGAAGGTGAGCGATCGATCGGTGTGCGCCCGTGCGGCGTAGTCGTTCGGGTCGATCGGGTCGACCAGTTCCTCCCATCCGCGGAACAAGGCCTGGCAGGTGAACCAGTCATTGTGGGTGAAGTCGATCAACGCTCGGACATCGCGAGCGAGCGCCGGCCGCAAGGTCGGCCGGTTCCAGACTCTCGCGAACAGGGTGATGTGTTCGTCGCGAATGACCCCGGCCCGGAAGGCCTCGCCAAGCTCGGGGTGCGTCGTGAACAGCAGCGCACCCCGTTTGATCATCCCGCCGGCTGCACCCTTGGCGATGCGAAGTTCGTCGGCGAGCCAGAGGGCATCGTTCCGATGACGGGCGATGGACGGAACCCGTCGGCGTTCGGCCTCGGCGCACAACTCATAGAGGTCGGCTCGGGTGCGTCGGTTGAGTTCCTCACCCTGCAGGATCAGGTCTTGAAGCTCCGACTTGGACAGGGTCGAGAGGTCGATCGAGGCCAGATCCAAGAGCAAAGCCGGTTCGGTTGATCCCGTGGAAGCGGATGCTCTGTTCGGGGTCTCACCGAGGATCATGGGTGAAGGATATCGAACATATGTTCGGTCAACAACAGTAAGGAAAACTCTTGTGGAGTTCATAGAAATGAACAATCCTGACAGTGGTGCTGCCCGGCCCGGCCGGCTCGAACGTTCCAACCGAGCGATTGCTAGTGTCCAGGTCCATGTCGGTCGGCCGAATCTGCGGCCGACCAGAAATCAGGAGCGATTGTCGTGGAGTACTCAGTCTGGATTCCGTCCAACCTCGAATGGAGCGAGGTGGCCGATCTCAGCCGATTGGCAGATGCCGGTGCCTGGTGCGGAATCTGGTTCGCCGATCACTACATGCCGAACACCTTCAGTGAGGACATCGTGGATGGTGACGTCTACGAGGCATGGGCCATCCTGCCGGCCATCGCAGCCATCACGTCCAGCGTTCGCCTCGGCCCACTGGTGGCACCGACGTCGGTGCATCATCCGGCGCTGTTGGCCAACCGCGCCGCCACCATCGACCGGATCTCGAACGGACGATTCGTCCTGGGGTTGGGCGCCGGTTGGCAGATCAATGAGCACAAGGCCTATGGCTTCGATCTGGAAGCCCCCGGCCCTCGGGTCAAGCGGTTCGAGGAGGGCATCGCCATCGTGCGTTCGCTGCTCGACCAGGAACGCACCACCTTTCACGGCGAGGTGTTCGACGTCACTGATGCACCCTGTCAGCCCGCGCCCATCCAGCGACCGCTCCCGATCCTGGTGGGTACCAGCGGCGCCCGAATGTTGCGAGCAACCGCGCGCTTCGCTCAGGAGTGGAACACCTGGGGCTCACCGGCCCTGGCGGCGGAGAACATGGCGGGGTTCAGGGCAGCGTGCGAGGCCGTCGGCACCGATCCATCATCGATCAGATGCTCGGTCCAGGCACTCGTCTTCATGTCCGACGATGCCTCGAGGCTCGACAAGTGGCGCGAGACGGTGGACCTTTCCCGGGCGATCGTGGGTACCCCTGCCGAGGTGCGTGACCGCGTGGCCGAGTACGAAGCTGCCGGTTTCGACGAGTTCGTGCTCTTCGGACAGAGCCTCGGCAGCACACCGACCCAACGCCGCGAGGGCTACGAGCGGTTCGCCGCCGAGGTCATCGCCGTCTAGCCCGAGGCGCCGGGAGCCCGGCGACCTGTTGCTCAGTCCGGGCTGATCTCGCGGTGCTTGTGCTCGACGTTGAGCGTCTTCCAGACGTCATCTGCGCTCATGGCCAAGTGCTCATGGTGGGTGAGCGCATGGATGACGTCTTTGAGGCTCGTCTCGAGCGCAGCCGCCTTGGAGAGTTCCTCGGGGTGAATGTCGCCATGCTCGTCGTGCTGTGCATGAAGCATGCGGGACAGGCTCTCGGCGTCGGCGGCCAGCGTCCCCAGGTGGTCGGCGAGGGTCACATCTTCGTTCGATGTGTCGGCGTTGTCACTCATGGTGAGCGTTCTCCTTCTTGTTGGATCCTCACCTGTGGTGAGGACGTCGTCGACCGGAACGAGGAACTCTACTACTCGGCGGCCCGTGGGCAGATAGCGACGGCCGCGGGAACGAACACCGCGGCGATGCCGCGTATCCGGCAATGGCCGCCGGGACGGAACTCGCGTCGGTCTGCCGTCCATCGAGCCTCGCACGACATTGACCAGGATCGTGACCGGCTGGTCGGGCGCGATCAGAGCCTCGAAGGTGGCCAGATGCCGGGTGAGAATGTCGGCGCCGACGAGGGCGACCTCGACCCCGAGGATGACGCGGTGCACCTCGAGGGCACTGGCTGAAGGGGCACTGGTCGAGGGGGCACTGGCTGGAGCACCGCCGGGTCGAGGATTAGGCTCCCGGGCCATGAGAACTGCTCGGTTGGAAGATGGTGAACTGAAGATCCAGGAACGGCCCTCGCCGGAACCGGGTTACGAGGAAGCAGTGGTCCGCATCACTGCGGCCGGCGTGTGCCATTCCGACGTCCACCTCCTGAAGGGTGACTGGACCGGCGTCCCACGATCAGGGCCCTTCGGCCACGAAGGCGTGGGCATCGTCGAAGCGCTGGGCCCGGGAGCCGAGCGCTATGTCAACGTCGGCGATCGGGTGATTCTCGGCCTGGGCGGCAGCGGCGGCGGTTACTGGTGTGGCGCGTGTGAGCACTGCCTGGGCGGGAAGCCCAGGCTCTGCCGCCAGTCGAAGGGGATTCTCGGGACGTACTCCGAGCAGTTGCGGCTCTACGCCAAGTCGCTGGTTGTCCTCCCCGACTCGATCGGCGACCACGAGGTACCGCTCGCCTGCGGGGGTCTCACTGCCTATGGGGCCGTGAAGAAACTGAACCAGTACAGCCTGGTGCCGGGCTCGACGGTCGCCGTCATCGGTGCAGCCGGGGGCCTCGGTCACTATGCGGTGCAGATCGCCAAGCATTGGGGCTACAAGGTCGTGGGCGTCGACGTGGGTGCCGAACGTGTCGAGTTCGTCCGGTCGTTGGGTGCCGATCTGGCGGTCGACGTCGGCGAGGCGGCCGAGGTCACTCGCCAGATGTTTCCCGGCGGGGTGCACGCGAGCCTGGTGTTCTCGCCGCGGTTGGCCGGGTTCCGACTCGGCATGGATCTCCTGCGTCGAGGTGGGATGTTCGTGGCGGTGGGCATTCCCGCCGACGACGAGGGTGCGCTCGAGCTGAGTCCGTGGGAACTTTTCGGCAAGGACCCGCTCATCATGTTCTCGGCCGTCGGCACGGTGCAGGACATGCGGGAACTCGTCCAGCTGGCGGCCGACGGGTACGTCAAGACACACGTCTCGCGTACGGGCACGCTCTCGGAGTTGTCCACGATCCTCGATGAACTCGACGCAGGGGCCTACACCGGCCGGGCGGTCATCACCGACCTGACCCGCTAGACCAAGCTGACCATTCCCGGTGAAGCGCACGATCCGGCTGGCCGCGACCGATGGCCTCGGCCCCAGCGTCTCTGTCGGATCGACCATTCCGGCTCGCTCGTGGCAGGTGCTGGCCCTGGTGTCGGCCGCGATGTTCACCATCATCCTCGACAACAACGCGGTCAACGTCGCGTTCCCCTTCATCGAGCGGACCTTCCCCGACACCCCACGGTCGACCCTCGCCTGGATCTCCACCGGCTTCTCGATCATGGCGGCGGCCCTGCTGTTGGTGTCGGGAAGACTGGCCGATCGCAGTGGCCGGCGTCGCGTGTTCCTGACGGGCATGGTGGTCTTCACCATTGCCTCGGCCCTGACCGCCATTGCTCCGTCACCCCTCTTCCTGATCGCGGCCCGTCTGGTGCAGGGCGCAGGTTCGGCGTTGTTGACCTCGACGGCAGTGGCGCTGTTGCTTCCCGAGTTCCCGCCGAACAAACGCGGCCTCGCGCTGGGTATCTGGGGAACCGTGGCATCGGCCGGCGCAGCAGCCGGGCCCACCGTCGGAGCCCTGGCAATCGAGGCGTCGAGTTGGCGGCTCGTGTTCCTCCTCAACATCCCGATTGCGCTCGTTGTCCTGGCCGGAGGCCGCCGAGTCCTGCGCGATGATCGTCCGGCCGAGCGCGTCGGGACACTCGACCTGTTCGGCACCGTCACGGGCACCCTCGGTATCGCACTGCTCACCTTTGCGTTGCTCCAGGGCCCGCGATGGGGTTGGGTCGACCCGAAGGTACTCGCCTCGGTTGCGGCCTGCCTGGGTCTGCTCTGCGTGTTCTTCCTCTGGTGTTCGTGGTCCGATGCTCCGCTGTTGGACCTCGGGCTGTTCGGCCATCGACGCTTCGCCGTGGCGAACCTGTCGCAGGCAGGGACGCAGATGGCGATCTTCACCTGGTTCTTCACCACCCCGCTGTTCCTCATCAACGTCTGGGGATTCTCGGCCCTGGCCGGTGGGACCGCCGTTGCCATCGGCATGGTGGCCAGCTTCGTGTCGATCCCCGTGGGCCACTGGTCGGATCGACATGGCTACAAACGCGTGTTGATCGCCGGCGGGCTGGTGTCGGTGGCCGGTATGGCTTGGTGGATCCTCCAGGTCGAGACCGACCCGAACTACTGGTCGGGGTACCTTCCCGGCCTGTTGTTGTTCGGTGTCGGCGCCGGCATGGTCGGCATCGTCGTCACCAATGCCGGCCTGGCGGGGATGCCCGAAGCCTCGCTGGCAAGCGCCAACGCCGTCTTCCAGACCATCCGCCGGCTGGCCGGTGTCATCGGGGTCGCGCTGGCGGTGGCGATCCTCGGCGGCCGAGACACCGATTCCCTGGGTGCGTTCCGCAACATCTGGCTCCTGATCGGCGGCGGCTACCTCTTCTCGGTGGTGGCGATCCTGGCGTATCCGAGCGACCACGACCCGGAGAAGCGCCCCACCCGCTGAGCGAGTCCGGTGCGCTCACCGCTTGCGGTCCTGGGCCACTGACTCGGCCGGCCCGGTCGTCGAACAGCAATGGTCGTCCACGACAAGGTCGTCTATAA
>JAHECQ010000008.1 GCA_024641625.1 Acidimicrobiales bacterium
CGCATCCAGTTGCGGTTTCCCTTGACGGTGTTGATCTCACCGTTGTGGGCGATGAAACGGTAGGGATGAGCCAGCGGCCACGCCGGGAACGTGTTGGTGGAGAACCGGGAGTGCACCAGCGCCAGCGCGCTCTCGAAGCGCTCGTCGGCGAGATCGGGGAAGAACGTCGAGAGCTGAGCGGTGGTGAGCATCCCCTTGTAGACGATGGTGCGGGCCGACAAGCTGGGGAAGTACGCCTGGTGCCCGGAAGTGGCGGAGACCTCGTGTTCGATCCGCTTGCGCACGAGATACGCCTGGCGATCGAGATCGACCCCGGCCAGTGGCGTCCCGTCGTGCACGGGCGACGCGATGACGAGCTGCCAGAACGACGGCATCACGTCGAGTGCCTGGTGCCCCAGGCCGCTCGGGTCCACGGGCACCTCGCGCCACGCGACGACGCGCAGGCCCTCGTCCTCGACGATCGCCTCGATGGCCGACTTGACCTTCACCACACCATCGGGGGACCGATCTCGGGGTGGAAGGAACCCGATGCCAGTTGCGTAGTATCCGACCGGCGGGAGATCGGCAATCACCTCGCGATAGAAGCGGTCGGGAATCTGGGTGAGGATTCCTGCCCCGTCACCGGTGTTGGGCTCGGCGTTGGTTGCACCACGATGGTCCAGACACTCGAGGGCAACGAGCCCCAGTTCGACCGTGGAGTGCTTGGGGACGGCGGTGAGATCGGCGACGAACGACACCCCGCAGCTGTCGTGTTCGTTGGCCGGGTCGTACAGTCCCTGTTTGGGCGGGTAGGCCGCGGGGAACGACAGCGCCGGCGACACGCCCTCAACGGCAGGGTTTGGGGTAGGACAAGACGATTGGGTCGTTGATTCGGTCGAATCCACGGGGCGCTCTCCAGGTCTGAGATAGGGCGTGGCCGATTGGCCAGAGGCCAAGCAGGGGTCACCGAACCACCCGGGGGGTGCTTCGGTGATCCGAGTGGCAGGGACTGCGTTGGCCCAGCCGGAGAAGGATCGCGGCATCCTAGCGTGAAATCCGATGGGTTTCTGCAGTGACTATCGCCAGAAGAGATGACTGCGGTCGAACGCATACCTGATCACCGGCCGTTCGGGTGGCAATCGCCCTGGCCTTCGGCTCCCCGAACTGAGGCTGTCCGAAGCGCTGCCGGTCGAAGTGGGGCAGCGTGAACCGGTCCTGTATAGGTTGGGCCTGGTGAACGAGATTCTGGAGGACATCGAAGCCTCCCCCACGCCATATCACGCTGTCGAACGAGCTCGGACCCTGTTGGTCGATGGCGGTTTCCTCGAGATCGAGCTGCACGAAGCGTTTCCTCCGACCCAGGCCGGTCGTTACCTCGTTCGACGAGGCGGTGCCCTGGTGGCCTGGATCATCCCCTCGGGCGAGTTCACCCGGCATCCGGGCTTCACCATCGTCGGCGCACACACGGACTCACCGAACCTACGCGTCCGGGCCAACGCGGATGTCACCTCCGCCGGCTGGGCCCAGGTCGGCATGGAGGTGTACGGCGGCGTGCTGACCAACTCGTGGCTCGACCGGGACCTGGGTCTGGCCGGTCGGGTGATGACCCGATCATCGGGCTCGGTCCTCGAGGAGGTACTGGTCTGTGATCGCGCGCCCATTCTGCGGATCCCTCAACTGGCCATCCACCTCGACCGCGAGATACGGGAGAAGGGGTTGTTGCTCGATCCGCAACGCCACCTCACTCCCCTCTGGGCATTGAGCGGGTCCGACGGACCGTCGGTCCGTGAATACATTGCCTCCTTGGCTGCGGTGGCGAGCGAGGAGGTGTTGGCGTGGGAGTTGATGGCCTTCGACACCCAACCCCCGGCCGTGGTCGGACGCGATCAAGATCTCTTCGCGTCGGCACGCATCGACAATCAGGCATCGTGCTTCGCCGGCACCCGCGCCCTGATCGCCGCCACCCCCTCGACAGGGGCCCCCATGGCCGTCCTGGTGCTCTCTGACCACGAGGAAGTCGGATCCGCATCCTCGACCGGGGCCGCGGGCAGCTTCCTCGCCGCCGTGCTCGAACGAATCTCCGCATCCGTCGGCGCCGACCGCACCGAGCATCTCCGGGCGCTCAGCCACTCGATCGTGATCTCCTCCGACGGGGCGCACGCGACCCACCCCAACTACGCCGATCGACACGAGCCCAGCCACCAGATCGCGGTCAACGCCGGTGTCGTGATCAAGCGCAACGCCAACCAGCGCTATGCCACCGATGCCACCACCGAAGCCTGGTTCCGTTCGATCTGCGCCGACGCCGGACTGGCGACGCAGACCTACATCCACCGGAACGATCTGCCGTGTGGTTCGACCATCGGCCCCCTGACGGCAGCCGAACTCGCCATTCCCACTGTCGACATCGGTGCGCCGCAGCTCGCGATGCACAGTATTCGCGAGACCGCCGGGTTGGCCGACCTCCGCGACCTCGCGACCGCGCTACGCGCGTGTTGGACGCGGTAACCGTTCAGATTGTTGTAGCCAACGGTCTCGACCACTACGGTTCCACGGTCGCCCGACCGCACGGGCGCCGATCGATGAACCCTTTGGGGGAGGAGTGACGTGGAAGTAATTCCGTATCTGGCGCTTGGGTCGGCGGTAGCCGCCCTCTTACTCGCCGTGTTCTTCTACGGCGACGTGAAGAAAGCCAGCCCCGGCAACGAGCGCATGGTCTTCCTGATGACCGAGATCCAAAAGGGCGCCAAGGCGTTCCTCAAGCAGGAATACACCTGGGTCGCCGGATTCGCCGTCGTCATGGCTGTCGTCATCGCCGTGGTCATCGCCCCGTTGGGCGCCGTCTCCTACTTGCTGGGCGCCACCCTCTCGGCGAGCGCCGGCTACGCCGGTATGACCGTGGCCACCATGGCCAACGCTCGCACCACCGAGGCGGCCAAGGACGGCCCCGGCAAGGCACTCCCCATTGCCTTCCGTGGCGGCGCCGTCATGGGCTTCTCGGTCGCCGGGCTGGCCCTCGGCGGTTTGATGGTCGTCTACATCCTCTTCGTCAAGATCCTCGAGGTCGACGATGCCTTCGAGGTCGTCACGGCCTACGGCCTCGGCGCATCGACGATCGCACTGTTCTCCCGCGTCGGTGGTGGCATCTACACCAAGGCCGCCGACGTGGGCGCCGACCTCGTGGGCAAGGTCGAGGCCGGAATCCCCGAGGACGACCCGCGCAACCCGGCGACCATCGCCGACAACGTGGGCGACAACGTGGGCGACGTCGCCGGTATGGGCGCCGACCTCTTCGAGTCCTACGCCGGATCGATCATTGCTCCCATCTCCCTCACCGCCTTTGCCGTCGGGGTGGTGGCCAAGACCTCGGGCGACGACATCGCCCTGCCGCTGTTGATGTTCCCTGTGCTCGTCGCCTTCATCGGCATGGTCGCATCGATCATCGGCTCCTTCTTCGTCAAGGGCGGTAGCTCCACCGATTCCCACGCCCTCAGCCGGGCGCTTCACATGGGAACGAACGTCGCGATGGGCCTCACCGCCATCGGCGTCGTCGGAGCATCGTTCTGGCTCTTCGCCGATGGCGACATCTTCGACAGCGCCATCGGCCTCGCCATCTCGGTGGTCGGCGGTCTCATTGCCGGCTGGGCGCTCGGCAAGTCGGCCGAGTACTACACCTCCGATCACTTCGGTCCGGTCAAGAAGATCGCCCAGCAGTCCGAGACCGGGCCCGCGACCACCGTCCTCGGCGGCATCTCGACCGGCATGGTGTCGGTCACCTCGTCGGTACTCCTCGTGGCCGTCGGTATCGCCGTCGCCTACTGGGGCGGCGAGATCACCCTCAAGACGTTGGCCGATGCCAATCCCGACATCCCGGTCGGCTTCGGCGGCATCTACGGCATCGCCGTGGCCGCCATCGGCATGCTGGCCACCACGGGCGTCGTTGTCTCCGTCGATGCCTACGGACCGATTGCCGACAACGCCGGCGGCATCGCCGAGATGGCCGAACTCGATCCCTCGGTGCGCGAAGTCACCGACGCGCTCGACTCGTTGGGCAACACCACCGCCGCCGTGGCCAAGGGCTTCGCCGTCGGCTCGGCCGCCCTGACGGCGCTGGCCCTGTTCAAGAGCTTCGAGTTCGCCATCGGCGCCGCCGGCGGTCAACTCGACCTCAACGTGGGCCAGGTCGAGGTCTTCGTCGGCCTGTTCCTGGGGGCCGGTCTTCCCTTCCTCTTCGCTGCGCTCACGATCGACGCCGTCGGCCGTGCCGCCCAGCAGATGATCGAAGAGGTCCGCCGCCAGTTCCGCGAGATCCCAGGCCTGCGTGAAGGTCTCCCCGGTGTCATCCCCGACTCGGCTCGCTGTGTCGCCATCTCGACCCAGGCGTCACTCAAGGAGATGATCGTTCCCGGGGCACTCGCCGTGGTCGTGCCGCTCGTCATCGGGTTCATCGACTACAACGCCCTCGGCGGCTTCCTGGCCGGTGCGCTGGTCACCGGCTTCGCCCTCGCCATCTTCATGGCCAACGCAGGTGGGGCGTGGGACAATGCGAAGAAGTACATCGAAGCCGGTCACCACGGTGGCAAGGGTTCCGACCCGCACAAGGCCGCAGTCGTCGGCGACACCGTGGGTGATCCGTTCAAGGACACCTCGGGCCCAGCCATGAACATCCTGATCAAGGTCATGACGATCGTCAGCCTCGTCTTTGCATCGGCGTTCGTGCGGTGATTCGCAAACTCGCCTCCACCGACGCCTTCGTCTCCATCGACGTGCCTGGGGCTCCGGCCACCGGCATCGTCCGGGCTGCGCCGAAGATCCTCCAGGGTGGGGCGAACGAGTTGGCCCGATCGGCGAGCTACACGTTTGCCGCGTTCGGGATTGCTCGCAGTGGTGCCTCGGCCGGGATCAACACCGCCCCCGAGGCTGCTGCCGATGCGTGCCGAGCATTCGCCGAGGAGTTGGCCGCTGATGCCGCATCGGGCAACCTCTGCCTGCTGGCAGCCAAGGGGACCGATGCCGAGGCCCTCGCCTCGCTCGGGGGTCCCCCCGACGCCGGGACCCCGATCGACCAGACTGTTGCCGGGGTGCTGGCGGCGGCGGAATGGGCCGTCGGGGGTATCGATGGCCGCCGGGTGGTCATCGAGGGATCGGGCGAGGTGCCCGCCGCGCTGGCCACCGCCTTGAGCGCAGCGGGGGCGACCGTCGTCGACGTCGAGGGTGTCGACAAGAAGCCCTGGCTCGTCTGGGGCGCCGACGCCGACGTCATCCTCGCCGGATCGAAGGCCGGCACGATGACCCACCAGGGCGCGGCGATGGTCAAGGCGACCGCGGTGGTGCCCTGGGGCCCCATCCCGGTCACGACCAAGGCCTTCGCTGGGCTGCGCAACGCGGGCGTCAACGTGCTCCCCGACTTCGTGACGGCCAACGGCGCGCTGTTGGCCCTCCACCTCGATGACCCGACGGCGGCCTCGGTCGGTCGGCAGGTCCGATCGCTGCTCGAGGCGGTGGGTACCGACGGCGACGGAACCCTGTTGAACGCCTGCTATCAGGCCGAGGTCTTCCTGGCCACCTGGACCGATCAGAAGCTGTTCGGCCGACCGCTCGCCTCGTAGGCCCGATCGACACCGGACAACACCACGACCGCCGCGTCCAACATCGACGTGGCGGTCTCGTCATCGAACAGTGCGCCGGCGAGACCGGCGGCTCCCGTCGCATCCGGCGGAGGCGACACGACCGAGGCCGCCACGGAGGCTGCGCGCTTGAACTGCTCCTCCGACACCAGGACCGGCCATCCACCGCTACGGACCTGATGTTGCATCAGGGGCCGCCAGTCGTAGGTGATGTCGTCGAGAATGCCCGAGGCCACACTGACGGGTGGCACCGGCCATGGTGTCATCACGTCGGCATCATCGATGATCGAAGACCATGCAGCACGATCGACGGCTCGCAGTTCGGGCTCGATCCGACGCCATGCGGCCACGTAGGGATGGGCCACCTCGGCCTGCACGGGATGGAGCCTCGGGGATACCGCCACCCCGGTGCCCCGCGCGCGAACCAGGCCATCCATCGTCGCCACCGCCATGGCTCCCCCGCCGATCTGCAGGTACAGATCGAACTCGTCGATCGCAACAGCTGACAGCTGTCGAGCAAGCTCCAGACCCAACGTCCGGCCTCCATCGAAGGCATCCGGACACGTGGTGCCCTGCACGGTGAATGGCTGCGCTCCGTGGGACACGGCGTCTTCCAGTCGGGCCACGCAGGGGTCGCCGAGCTCTCCAGGCCGACGCTCGCAGGACACCACGGACGCGCCCAGCTCGTCGAGCCGGGCGACGATGAGCGGATCGGCATCGACGGGAACGAAGACGTCCAGGGAACGATCGACCGCCCGGGCGACGACGGCCGCGGCCAGCGCAGCGTTGCCACAGGAGGCAATGGCCAGTGTCGGTCGACCGGCGCCGAGCCACGAGGTCCGGTGGGCAATCTCGTCGAACAACAGCAACCCGAACAGATGCCTCGCTTTGTGCGAGCCTGCGACGTTGGCCGTCTCGACCTTGGCCCAAACGGCCCGGCCACTCGTTGCCGGCGTCGTTGTCGTGGCCGGTTCGGGCGGTAGCTCCAACCGCACCAAGGGGGTCGTGCGAAAGCCGGTGCCGGCGACCGACTCGACCTTGACGTCGAGCTCACCGACCAGGTCGACATACTGCTGATCGCTCAGCCCGGCCTCGAGCGCCCGGCGGTGGACATCGAGGTCGGATCTGAATTCGACGAATGGGCTGAGCTGACTCAAGCCAGCCCGGTCCGATGGTTGAAGTCGCGGATGAGATCGTCCCAGACCTCGACCGTCGGCACCATGGCGTCCCACCATGACTGCTCCCGACGGGCCACGAACGCCTCGAGGTCGAGGTGCTGTTGCTCGACCCAGGTGAAGTATCCGAGATTGAAGATCCGTCGACGCTCCCGTTGATCGAGATCGAGCACGGCATGGACCGACGGGTCGCCGAGGTGCTTGTCCACCGTCGCGGCCGCCTCGGCCTTCCCGAACGATCCGGCGAAATCACGTTCGAGGATGGGGGCACGCCCGCTGGCGTACATCGCCGCTCCGTCGGTCGCCACCGTGAGGACCACGTCGTCGGGGCCGAGGCCCCGCAGGCGGGCAAAAGCTATCGCTCCAGCGGCGTTGGCGATCGACGAGTACCCGAAGTGCACGAATTGGTCCACCAGTTCGGGGGCGAGACCGAGTTCGCCGGTGAGGTACTGACGACCGGCATCGCTCTGGAACACGACATCGAGTTGGTCGGTCACCTGGTCGCTGATGGCGGCGACCACATCGGTGTTGTGCACGTTGTGGATGAGCGGGATGTGCTTGTCGCCGATGCCCTGGATGTTGTGCTCGCCGAACCCGTTCTCGTACATCGTCGGACATTCGAGCGCCTCGACGGCCACGATCTCGGCACCGAAATGCTGCTTGAGATAGTCGCCCGCAGCAATGGTGCCGGCCGAACCGGTCGCCGAGACGAACCCGGCCAACCGAGTGGGCGACGCGCCGAGCGATTGGTAGACCGCTGCCATCGCCGGTCCGGTGACGGTGCGATGGACCAGGTAATTGGCAAACTCGCAGAACTGGTTGATGACGATGTTCTCCGGCGACTTGGACAGCTCGGCGCAGGTGTCGTAGATCTCCTTGACGTTGCTCTCGGTGCCCGGCGTTCGGATGATGTCGTTCGCCGGATCGAGGGTCCACTGATTCAGCCAGTCGAAGCGCTCCTGGCTCATTCCCGCCGGCAGCACGGCGACGCCGCGACTGTCCATGATGCGACTGATGGCCACACCGCCTCGCGCGTAGTTGCCGGTCGAGGGCCAGATGGCACGATGGATGGTGGGGTCGAAGGTGCCGGTGACGATGCGCGGAGCCAGACAGGCATAGGCGGCGAGCACCTTGTGGGCGGTGATCATCGGGAAGCGATCGCCGACCACCAGGACGATGCGAGCGTCGACACCGGTGAGCGCCTTCGGCAGCTCGATGTGATAGGGCACGTCGGCCAACTCGCCGGTGGTCGAGTCGTCGGTGTTGTACCAGTGCACTCGGAACAGGTTTCGAGCGTCGGGGACACTGCGGTCGACGGAGGCGAGGTCGGTGATCAGTGCCGGGTCGATGGTCGATGGGTCTCGCAGCTCGGCAAAGGTCGGCAGTCGGATGCCGTTCTCCCTGAAGCGCTGGACCGAGCGATCGCGGGCGACGGGGTCGATCACGGCGTCGGCCAGCCCGATGTCTGGTCCTGCGTTCGGGACCTGGTGTGCTTGTGTCACGAAAGACCTCCAGTGTCGTCGAATGTAGCGAGCCTCCGACCGCTGTGGGCGTTGGGGGCGCACGAGCGGCTAACTTGTTTCGGTCGGTCAGGTCGACGCCTGACAACCAGGGAATTGGGTGGAGCGCACATGGTCCGATACGACGACGAGAGCGCCAAGGCCGGCCAGAAGTACATCGACGATCGTCGAGGCGCTTCTCGAGGCCGACGAGGCGCCGGCGCCTCCACCGGCGGGCTCCCCATCGGCAAGGTGGGCGGTCTCGGCGGCATCATCATCGCCATCATCGTGATGTTCCTGGGCGGCAATCAGCTTGCCAACAGTGGCGGCACCAGCGGCTTCGACATCGGCGCCAGTGGCTTCGACGACAACGAGCAGGTCGATGCTCAGGTGCCCGGGGCCCCGGTCATCGATCCACAGGCCCAGACGGTCGAGTACATGGGCTTCCTGATGGCCGACATCCAGGCGGTTTGGGCCGACTACTTCAGCCGGGCCGGCCGACAGTACAAGGAGACCTCCATGGTGCTCTTCACCGACTCGGTGAGCACCGGTTGTGGCAACGCCACTTCGGCAGTGGGGCCCTTCTACTGTCCGGCACCAGGCGATAACAAGGTCTACATCGACCTCGACTTCTACGACGAGCTGTCGACCAAGTTCGCAGCGCCGGGCGACTTCGCCCAGGCGTACGTCATTGCTCACGAGGTGGGCCATCACATCCAGTGGGTCACCGGCATCAGCGATCAGGTTCGGGACGCCCAGAGCAGAAATCCCGGCGCTCGCAACGAACTCTCGGTCCGCCAGGAACTCCAGGCCGACTGTCTGGCCGGTGTCTGGGGTTCTTCGGCCGGCAAGCGCACGACCAGCACTGGGCTGCCCATCCTCGAGGAGGGTGACATCAATGAAGGTCTGATCGCCGCAGCCGCTGTTGGCGATGACCGTATCCAGGCATCGGTCGGCATGACCATCGATCCTCATACATGGACCCATGGCTCGGCCAAGGCCCGCCAGGATTGGTTCATGGTGGGCTTCCGGGAGGGCGATCCGGAGCAGTGCGACACCTTTGCCGTGTCGTCGGACAACGTGGGCTTGTAGCCCACCCGACAAGACCGTGGGCTTGTAGCCCACCCGACAAGACCGTGGGCTTGTAGCCCACCCGACAAGACCGTGGGCTTCGATCAGTCGACCTCTGGCGGATGCGGCAACGGTTTCGCTGGAGCGCCGACGGCGACACAGCCATCCGGCAGGTCGTGGGTGACCACCGAGTTCGCGCCGACGGCCACCTGGCGCCCGATGGTGACCCCGGGCAACACGACCACGTTGGTGCCGAGCCACGAGCCGGCTCCGATCCGAACCGGCTCCTCGGGCTGACTCTGGTGACCGATGGGTCGATGCGGGTCGGCGACCCCATGGTTCTGGTCGGTGACGAACACGTTCGGACCGAAGTAGACATCATCCTCGATCACCACTTCCAGATGTCCGGCGATGCTCGAGTACCGCCCGATCAGGCAACGATCCCCGATCGTCACGATGCGGTCGCTCAGGAGCGACTGTCCGGGCACCATCCCGGCAGAAAGGGCGCAGTGCGGGCCGATCAGCGTGTCGGCACCGATGTGAATGGAGGCTTCGCCGAACAACGCCGCCGACGGGAAACAGATCAGCGAGCCACTCCCGAACGACCCGAACCGTCGGCCACGACGGCTGTCGCCCACGATGATCGCCCGCCGGGTGATCCATTCGTAGGCCCCCAACAGCAGATCGGCCTTGTCGACCGACCGGCGACGCCGGTGCCCACTCAACTCGACCATCCCGCCAAGGCCTGCGCGATCTCTGCGGCCACCGCCGCGTTGTTCTCCGCCAGCGCCAGATTGGCCGGGATACTGGCTCCGGCCGTTGCTTCGGAGAGCGCGGCCAGCGCCACAGGGGTCACGGCGTTGCCGCGCACGCCCTGGGTCGCCACCTGGGCCAGAGCGGTCTCCACCGCTTGCTCGAGCGGCTCGAGGGCCAGGGCTGCGTCGTCGGGTACTGGAACCACGACCAGGAGCCCACCGCCGTCGAGGCGCCAATGGGCTCGAGCGATCGCCGCCACTTCCTCGGCGGTGTCGACCCGGTGCGGGACCTTCAGACCCGAGCTCCGGGCATGGAACGCGGGCAAGTCGTCGCAGCGCCAACCCAGCACGGGTACCCCATCGGTCTCGAGGCGCTCCAGGGTGGCCTCGAGATCCAGGAACACCTTGGCTCCGGCCGAGACCGCGACCAATGGTCGGCGGGCCAGTGCACCGAGGTCGGCGCTGATGTCGGCGGTCTCCGCCCACCCACGGTGAACGCCGCCGATGCCACCCGTGGCGAACACCTCGATCCCTACTCGGGCAGCAATGGTCAAGGCAGCCGACACCGTCGTGGCCCCGTAGGCCCATCGCTGTGCGATCGCCACGCCCAGATCCCGTGAGGCCACCTTCCGCGCCGGGCCGCACACCGTGTCCGGGTCTCCGCGTCCGACGCTGACGACCCCGTCGAGCACCGCAGTGAGCGCAGGGACCGCGCCGCCGGCGCAGATCGCGCCGATACACCGTGCGAGCGCCTCCCGATTGGCCGGGGATGGCAGTCCGAGCTCGGAGAAGATCGTCGATTCGAGCGCCACGATGGGTCGACGCTGCTCGAGGGCGAGGCTCACGTCGTCGGCAATGGCGAGAGGGCTCATGGAGCCGAGATCGTTCACGGTGGGGCAGACTAATGCCAGATTCCGGCTAACTTTCTCACATGTCATCCGACCCTGCGACCTCCGAACCTGCGCCATCTCCTCCTGCGCCGTTGGAGCCCGCGTCCTCCGGCTCCGATGACGTGACCTGGTGCTCGGCCATCGAGCTCGCCGACCTCATCGCTCGTCGACACCTCTCGGCGGTCGAAGCCCTCGATGCCCACCTCGCTGCGGTTGCATCACGCAATCCTCCGCTGAACGTGGTCGTGACCCTCGATGCCGAGCGCGCTCGGGCCGAAGCAAGGTCGATCGACACTGCGTTGGCGCGAGGCGAGGAGTTGGGACCCTTGGCCGGCGTGCCGATGACGGTCAAGGACTCGTTGATGCGCGAGGGTGTGCGAACCACCTCCGGGGCTCCCGAACTGGCCGAGTACATCGCGACCCACGACGCTGCCCCGGTGGCCAACGTGCGAGCGGCCGGTGCAGTGGTGTTCGGCAAGACCAACCTGCCGCTCTACGCCGGTGATGTGCAGAGCTACAACGAGATCTTCGGAACCTCCAACAACCCATGGGATCTCAGTCGCAGCGTCGGAGGGTCCTCGGGCGGTTCGGCAGGAGCCCTCGCCGCCGGACTCACGCCTCTCGAAATCGGCAGTGACATCGCCGGATCGATTCGCAATCCGGCCGCCATGTGCGGTGTGGTCGGCCACAAGCCGAGCTACGGCATCGTCTCGGCCAAGGGCCAGATCCCCGGCCCGCCCGGGACGCTCACCCAGGCTGACATCGCGGTGTGCGGCCCCATGGCGCGTACCGTCGCCGATTGCCGTCTCATGCTCGAGGTACTGGCCGGCGCCGATGACTGGCACGACATCGCATGGCGGTTGTCGCTGCCTGCAGCACGGACCCACGATCCGACCGAGCTTCGGGTGGCGGTCATGGCCACCGATCCGTATTGTCCCGTCGATCCCGAGATCGAAGCGGCCATCATCGAAGTGGCGATGTCGCTCGAGTCTGCCGGCGCCACGGTCGATGCCGAGGCTCGCCCCGCGGATTTCGACTTCGCCAAGGCCGATGCCACCTTCACCCAGCTGTTGGGCGGAGCCTTGGCCGGGGGCTGGAGCCCGAGCGAGATCGAGGAGATGGCTGCGCAGGTCGGGCAAGGCCGGCACCTGGTAGGCGACCTGGGCGTCGCCGGGGCGCCCGCCAGGCATCGGGCGTGGCTGTCGGCCAATGAGCGTCGCATGCAGATGAGAAAGCGCTGGCTCGAATTCTTCGGCGATTGGGATGTCCTGCTCGCCCCGGTTGCCCCCACGGTGGCGATCCCCCATGATCATTCGCCGAACCAATCCGAACGCACCATCGATGTCGCAGGCGAGACGCGCCCCTACAACGACCTGATGCGATGGATGGGACTCTTCGGGGTCGCGTATCTGCCTTCGACCGCGGTGCCGATCGGCCTTCATGCTTCAGGGCTTCCGATGGCGCTCCAGGTCGTCGGGCCGTTCCTCGAGGATCACACCTGTCTCGCCGTGGCCGAAATGATCGAAACCATCACCGGCGGTACCCAACGTCCCCTGGTGTACCGATGACCGCCGCCGATCGCCTCACCGGCCCATTGCCCGGCCTGTTGGCCAGCGACCTCGACGGGACGTTGCTGAGCGCAACGAGCAAGGTGTCGGATCGAACGACCGCAGCGCTTCGGGCAGCCAGAGCAGCCGGGGTCGAGGTCGTCGCCGCAACGGGGCGAAGCCACCGTACGGCAGAGCCGCTCCTCACTCCAACGGGTGCCATCCGTTGGGCCATCTGCTCCAACGGAGCGACCCTTTTCGATCTTCAACGACACGAAGTCGTCTCGCACAACTTCCTGCAGGCAACGGTGGCTCGATCGGTCGCCGCTCTGGCCGATGCGCTGCCCGGAGCCGGATTCGCCTGGGAGACACCAGATGGGCTCTTTCGCGACCCAACCATGGCGACCATCATCGAGGCCAGGTACGGCTCCGATCCCTGGGCGAGTCGCAGCGAACCTCCCCTTCTCGAATCGACCGATCACCTCATCAAGGTACTTCTCGGGCACGCGGCCTACGACCTCGATGAGTTGCTTGCCGCTGTCGCTCCCCTGCTCGATCCGAGCCTCGAGGTGTCCTCGTCGGGGGCGGCATTCATCGAGATCACCGCGTCGGGCTCGGAGAAGGGACAGGCATTGGCCCGACTGTGCGAGGAGCTCGCCGTTGAGCAGGCCGAGGCGCTGGCCTTCGGCGACCAGATCAACGACTTGGGCATGCTGCAATGGGTGCGTCAAGGTTACGCGATGGCCAACGCCCACCCCGAGGTGCTGGCCGTGACGCCACACCGAGCTCCCCACCACGACGACGATGGTGTCGCTCAAGTCATCGAGACACTGCTGCCCCAACCAGTGCCGGCCCAGCAGGACTGAGCCGGTCAGGGTTCTCGATCAGGCGGCGTCGGCGGTTTGCTTGTCGAGCGCGCTGAGGATGCGACCGACGAACTCGGTGACCCCGGCTTCCATCTTCTTGCGATGGATGGCGTAGCCGCCGATGGTGTCACCGCCTCGCATGCGGACAATGCGCTCGAGCTTGGGCAAGGTCTTGCCGTGCTTGACGGCGTAGGTGCAATACACCGCCGCGAGCTTGCCATCGATCACCGGCATCTTCCGAAGACGCCAGTCGCGACCGGGCTTCTGGCCGGCGAACACCAGTCCGTCGGTCCACGAGCCGACCACGACCAACTCCGCGGCCGACAGCGCCGGCAGATTGACCTCGGTGATCGAGCAGGCAACCGCCTCGACTCCGTACCGGGTCAGTTCCTCGGCAATCATCTCGCCCGCCTTCGCGGTGGTGCCGGTGAGACTCTCATAGATGACGACGGCCTTCATGGGCGACAGCCTATCCGATGACCTAGCCTTGGTCTGGTTGTGCGAATCGAGATCACCGACCCCGACGATCCGAGAATCGCTGTGTTCGTCGGACTTCGCGACCACGTGTTGCGTCAACAACGAGAACAACCGGGCGGCGATGTCGCCTCCTACTTCATCGCCGAGGGTGACATCGTCATCGAGCGGGCGCTGCGCGCCGGCTATCGCCTGGCGTCGATCCTGATCGACGGCAAGCGGACCAAGCCCCTTCCCGAGCCGACCGACATCGGTGACCTACCGGTGTTCGCCTGTGCGCCCAACGTCCTCCAGCGGGTGACGGGATATCACCTCCACCGAGGTGCACTGGCGTGTTTCCACCGTCGCGCCGTTCCGAGCCCCGAAGTCGTGCTCGACGCATCGCCGACCACGGTGCTCGTCTGTGAGGGCATCAACAACCCGACCAACATGGGCGTGATCCTGCGCTGCGCGGTCGCTCTGGGTGTCGAAGCCTTCTTCCTCGATCCGACCTGTTGCGATCCGCTCTACCGACGCTCAGGCCGAGTATCGATGGGCGAAGCCTTCGCGCTCCCCTACGCCCGCCTCGGCCAGTTCCCCGACGGGCTCGACGTGCTCGTCGAGCGGAAGTTCCGACTCCTCGCTCTCACACCTGCCTCCGACGCCCTCGACCTCGGTGACCTCGTGCTCGATCCCGAAGAGCCCGTCGCCATCGTGCTCGGTGCCGAGGGCCCGGGCCTCGCGGCCCGCACGCTCGAGCGCGTCGAACAGCGAGTACGAATTCCGATGTCGGGGGCGGTCGACAGCATCAACGTCGGGTCGGCTGCCGCGGTCGCCTTCTGGGCCGTCCAGGAAGCTCGACGGAGTCGCCGGCGCTGATCGCCGTTCGATCCGCTCATGGTTGCCATCGGCCGAGGGGCTGGCGTTGGCCGCGGCCACCAGCGCAGCCATCGCGGCGTGGAGGTCATCGACGTGATCGAGACGAACGGGAAAGCCGACCCTGGTCAGACGGGTTCCCGCCGGTTCGCTGAAATTGACCACCAGCCCGTACCGGTCGACATGGACCAGCTCGGCCCGGCTGGCGAGCCAATGACCGGCCAGCCCCCGGACCATCAGCAGCAGGTCATCGTCGAGCCGCTCGGTCAGTTCGACCACCAGGCGCGGTGCGTGGGCCCCCAGCGGGTCGGGCTCGGCACCGGCGATGTCCTCGGGTCTCAGCCAACGCTCGGTCCCGGTGTCGTCGGTCCACCTCGCTCGCGTGACCTCCAGCCGCATCCAGGAGAAGTCGAGTGACTCTACCTGAACCTCGAGATGGGGATGACGCGCCAGGAATTCGGGCTGCATGGCGATCTGCTGCAGCCCCGGGACCGGCCGGAAGTCTCCCTGGAGCAGAAGCCGTTCACCGATCGAGATGGCTCCCCGTTGATCCTGTCGGCCGCGTTGGATATGGGTCGACAGATTGGACAGCACCGTCACCGGGGCACCGGCGCCGTCGTCGATGATCGGCACCGGGGCGACCACCGGTCGCCCATCGACGTCGATCGTCGCGAGGTGACCCACGGGGGAATGGGTGAGGGTGGTTCGGGCTCGCTCGGCCCAGCTCGGTTCCGACATGCACCAAGGTCATCGACCTCCACGAGCCAAGGCTTGAGTCCGAACCCGGACCCGATGCTCTCGAGCACGCGACCCTTACCCTTGCAGCCATGACCGACCTGATCACCCCATCGACGATGCAAGACTTCCCGCTGACCATCCAGCACCTCTTCGGTCACGGTCGCACGGTGCATGCCGATTCTCGGGTCGTCACCTACACCGGTGAGACAATCCGCGAAGCTACCTTCGCGCAGGTCGCCGAGCGGGCCGATCGTCTCGCCGGCGCGCTCGCGCGACTGGGCATCCGGCCGGGCGATCGCGTCGGCACGTTCCTGTGGAACAACCAGGAGCACATGGAGGCCTATCTCGCCATCCCGTGCATGGGTGCGGTGCTGCACACACTGAACATCCGGCTCTTTCCCGAGCAGCTCGCCTACGTCATCAATCATGGGCACGACCGTGTGCTGTTGGTCGATGCGTCGATCGCGCCGCTGCTCGCCCGGGTCCGCGACCAGTTGACCACGGTCGAACACATCATCGTCGTCGGCGAGGGCGACACCTCGGGACTGGGCGACATCCTCGACTACGAATCGTTGCTCGCGGCCGAGTCCGAGGGCTTCGACTACCCGGAGATCAACGAGCGCGAGGCGGCTGCGATGTGCTTCACCTCGGGCACCACGGGGCATCCCAAGGGCGTGGCCTACTCGCACCGTTCGATCTGGCTCCACTCCGCCTCGACCACCTCGGCGCAGACGATCGCCATCAACCAGGGCGACCGCCTCTTGGTCATCGTACCGATGTTCCACGTCATGGCCTGGGGCATGCCGTACGCCGGATGGTGGACCGGTGCCGATCTGATCATGCCTGCGCAGTTCCTCCAGGCGGCGCCGCTGGCCGACCTCATCGCCCGGACGAAGCCGACCTTCACCGGCGCGGTACCCACGATCCTCAACGACATCCTCCACAATGCCGCTGACGCCGACCTGTCATCGCTGCGCGAGATCGTCTGCGGCGGCTCCGCTGTCCCCCGGTCGCTCATGGTGGCCTTCGACCAGACCTTCGGCGTCCGGGTCACCCAAGCCTGGGGAATGACCGAGACCAGCCCCCTGGCGGCCATCGCCTCCGTGCCTCGTGGTACGGCACCCGAGGACGAACTCGATTGGCGGGCTCGCACCGGACGCGTGCTCCCCGGGGTCGAGATCAGGATCTGCGACGATGCCGGCGCCGTGCTGCCCTGGGACGGGCAGGCCCAAGGCGAGATCGAAATCCGTGGCCCGTGGATCACCGCCTCCTACTACCTCGACGACGCTCCGGAGAAGTTCCATGACGGTTGGCTGCGCACGGGTGACGTCGGGTCGATCGAGCCCAACGGTTTCCTGCAGATCTCCGACCGAGCCAAAGATGTCATCAAGTCGGGCGGCGAGTGGATCAGCTCGGTCGACCTCGAGAACGAGCTCATGGGTCATCCTGCGGTCCGGGAAGCGGCCGTCGTCGGTGTCCCCGACGAGAAGTGGGACGAGCGTCCCATGGCGTGCATCGTCGCCGCCGAAGGCACCGACCCCGATCCCGCCGAGCTCCGCGACTACCTGGCCGGGCGCGTTGCGAAGTGGTGGCTCCCCGAGCGCTGGACCTTCGTCGACGAAGTCCCCAAGACCTCCGTCGGCAAGTTCGACAAGAAGGTCCTGCGCGCCCGCTATGCCGCCGACGAGCTCACCGTGGTCGAGATCTGACCACCGAGGAGACGTCCGCCCGCCGCATCAATGCGGCTGCCCGCCTCTTGCAGGGCGAGCCCGTGGACTCCGTGCGCATCCTCGAGCGTCTGAGCGCCGACGAGCTCGCCAACCTGGCCGAGGTCATCCATCAGATCCAGAGCGCCCGAGCCATTGCCGCCGGAGATCACGACGCCATCATTGCCGAGGCGTTCGAACAAGCCTTCGGGGGCGACGGACTCGGAGCACCGCCGTGGATTCAGGGTTCGGTGATCGTGTGCCCCGGGGGCATCGTGTCCAAGAGCCGAAGCAGCCACCGGTGCCGATTCGTGAGCATCAACGACACCTGGGTGTGGGATGCGCCTGAACTGATCCGGGAGGACAAGCGGTCGCTTCCGGGCACCGACGATGGTTTTCGGGCGGTCGCACTCGTCCCGATCCTGTCAGGCATGAGCCTCGACGTGGTCAGCGGTCGGGCTCGTGGCGGCATGCACCAGGTCGATCGGGTTGTCTCGCTCCAGGTGAAACGAGGCCGGCTGGTGGAGGTGGCGCAGCGCACCATCGCTCCCGCCGGCATGAAGTAGGGCCACAAGAAGTGGGCCACAATCAGCCAACTGCGTGCAGCATCACCCCTCCCAGCGGCACGAGCTGCACCCAGTTCACGAAAGAGCGGGCAAGCTCGGCGTGGGCATCAGGACCGTCAGAGCAAGTGAATAGGGTGGACGACGTCGACGAACCCGAATCGCTTGGCCTGGGAGCGGCACGACCAGCCGGTGGCCAATGCGGCAGCCCCGTTGCCCGCGGCGTCGCTCAACGGTGTCCGCCAGCCTCGATCGAACAGCGCCTCGGACACCGCCTGGTGCGCGGCCTCGTGACCGAACACTCCGGCCATGCCGCAGCAGGTCGACTCGATCACCGTCACCTCATGACCGGCCGCCTCGAGCAACTCACGCCAGGAGGCCACCCAGGTCGGGGCCAGCGATCGTTCGGTGCAATGGCCGAACAGGCTCACGGTTCGGGGGACGACCGACGTCGGCATGCGGTCGAGCCGCTCGGCCAGTACCTCGGCGAGTCCCGTCACCCCGGACGGGAACCCAGGATGGATGGCGGGATACTCGTGGTCGAACATCAACGCCACTGCCGGGTCGATCACCACGGGCACCGCTCCAGCGGCCGTCACCGATGTCACCAGCGCCGCCTGCTTGGCGGCGGCCTTGGCAAAGCGAGGACGGTCACCCTTCACGTGGTCGAACTTGGCCGACGCGGTGAACGGTGCAACCGACACCGAGAAGCCGACGACGGCCAACACGTCGGCCACGCGTTCGAGCGTCGCCGGTTCGAAGACCGCGGTGAACACGTCGGTGAGGAGCACGATGTCGCTCGGCTGCTCCGGATCGAACCGGGGCAGTCCGAGGTCACGTCGACGGGGCGGCAGAGGGAGATCGGTCAGGCCGAGCGGCCTGGCGACCAACCGGGCACCCAGGCCGGCCAGCGGAGCTGCGGCCGCTGCGAACCCGGCCAGTTGCTCGAACCGAGCCATGACCAGATGGGCGAGCGGGCGTCGGCGGGTCGCGTAGTAGCGCTCGAAGAATCGAGACTTCAGCTCGGGGATGTCGACCTGGACCGGGCAACGTCCGGTGCACGCAGCACACGACAAGCACTGCGACAGTGAGGTCGCAACCTCCTCGGTCAACCTCGGATCGGGTCCGGCCACCCCCTGGCCGGCGGCCAACCAGGCACGCAACAGATCGGCCCGACCCTTCGGTGACTGGGTCGGGTCACCGGTGACCTTGTACGAGGGGCACATCACGTCGTTGGATGCGTAGTTGTGACAGAGCCCGTTGCCGTTGCAGCTGAAGGCGCTGACGAACTCGGCACGAACGGCAATCGGGACCGACCGGTCGGCCGCGGCGCGAGTGGGCGCGGTATCGATGCCGATGAGCGGCTCGGACGTCTCGAGTGGGCGGTACAGCTTGCCCGGGTTGAACAGATCGGTGGGATCGAACACCGTCTTGAGTGCTCGCATGATCTGCAGCGTTCGATCCGGGAGGAAGTCCGACGCGTACTGACCACGAAAACCACGACCATGTTCTCCCCACAGGATGCCGCCGTGACGAGCCAGCAGGGCCACCACATCATCGGTGATCTCCTTGACCTGTCGGTCGTGGTCGGCCGCCAACGGATCGAGTGCCGGGCGCACATGGACACAGCCGACATCGGCGTGGCCGAACATGCCGTAGCGCAGGCCGCGTGCATCCAGCACCCGGCGGAAGCCGGCGATGAAGGCGGGCATCTCGGCCACCGGGACCGCACAATCCTCGACGAACGCCGTGGGACGAGGCTCGCCCGGCTTCACCTTGGCCAGCAATCCGACCGCATCGGCTCGTACCTTCCAAGCGGCGGCCCGCACCGCAGGATCGTCGACGATCTGAACCGAAGTGGCCCGGCCCCCTGCCCTGATGATCGTTTCGACATCGCCTACCTCGGGAACGACCTCGCCGGTGTACTCGACCAGCAGGACCGAACCGGCCTCGTCCCCGATCACCGATTCGAGCAGAGGCCAAGCGGTCGAGGCCCGGCCCTGGCCGAGCGTGTGCTCATCGATGGTCTCGATCGATGACGGCTGGGAGTCACGCAGGCGGAGTGAGTCGAGCAGGGCGTCGTCGAAGCTGGCGTACCCGGCGATGACGAGAACCTCGTGCGTCGGTATCGGCGTCAGGGCCAGCGTTGCGGCCACGGTGATCGCCAGCGTGCCTTCGGATCCGACCAGCACGGCCAAGGGATCGATCAGACCGTCGTGACGGATCCGGTCGATGCCGTACCCGCTGAATCCCCGAGCCAACTCGGGGAGCTGATAGTCGCCCTCGGGGACCGCCAGAAGCCCCGACCAGATCCGGCCGATGCGGTCGTCGCCGGCCGCCAACCGCTGAGCCTCGGCCACCGGTAGCGCCGTCGCGTGCCAGCACGTGCCGTCGTCGAGCACGACATCGAGCGCCACCACATGACGATTGGTGCGCCCGTAGCGCAGTGAGCCCTGGCCGGCAGCGTCGGTGGCGATCATGCCGCCGACCGTGCACCGATTGACCGTCGAGGTGTGCGGTGGCCAGAACAGTCCGTGTGGCTCGAGCAGGTCGTTCAGCGCATCGGCCACGATGCCCGGCTCGACGGTGACGATCCGAGCCTCGACGTCGAGGTGCAGGACACGGTTCATGGACCGCTTCAGATCGATCGTCACGCCGTCGGTGAGGCTCTGGCCGTTGGTGCCGGTGCCTGCACCTCGGGCCACCACCGGCCGGGGAGCGTGCGACGCTCGGTTCGCCGACACGAACGCGCAGATCTCCTCGGCCGAGTTCGGGACCAGGACCCCGGCCGGTTTCACCTGATAGATCGAGTTGTCGGTGGAGTAGACCGCCAGAACCCCGGGATCGGTCGAGACCTCAGTGTGCATGACCACCACCGTAGACGGTCGCTGCGACGGCCAAGACGGCGCAGTCGCTTCCCCGTACCTCCGAGCGTCATGACCAGCGGACTCGCAGCTAGCCTTTACCCTCGATGACCAACGCAGATGCGGTGATGCTCAAGGTGCTACGGCTACCCGAGGACACCAGTGGCACCGAGGCCGAGGCCCGCTCGGCCTTCCAGACGTCGATCTTCCTCTCGGCGCTTCGATGCCTGATCACGTACATCATCCTGCCGTTCGTCGCACCGACCTTCGCCTTCTTCGCCACGGTCGCCAAGCCGCTCGGCATCGCCGTGAACCTGGTCGCCATGGTGGCCATCACCGCCAGCATGCGCCGTTTCTGGCGGGTGCGACATCCGCATCGCTGGGCCTACACGGTGCTGGGCGGCACCATGTACTGCTTCTTGATCTACTTGCTGATCCGCGATCTCTTCTTCGGCTGATCGCCTCCGCCGAATCTCGGTTTCCCCGCTGTCAGACTCCCAGGTCACGGATGCTCAGAGCTTCCCAGATCTTCTGGGGAGTCAGTGGCAGGTCGATGTGTTCGACCCCGTGGGCCGACAGCGCATCGATCACCGCATTGTGCACTGCAGCGGTCGCCCCATTGCATCCGTTCTCTCCGATGCCCCGCGTGCCCAACTGATTGCCCGTGGCGGCGGTCCCCACCGTTTCGGTGACGATGGCACACAGTTCGCTGGCCGCAGGCAGGAGGTAGGTGGCGAACGTCGCACCTTGGGGGTTGCCGGCATCGTCGAAGGAGATGTGTTCGAACAGGGCCTGGGAGATACCGGCGACCGCGCCTCCGTGCTGCTGACCCTCGACCAGCTGGGGCTGGAGCACCCTACCGCAGTCATCGACGGCGACGTGGCTGAGCAGGCGGATGCGCCCCGTCTCGGTGTCGACCTCGACGACCGAGACATGCGTGCCGTAGGGATAGGCGGCATCGGCCACGGCCTCGTGTCGGCTTGCCTCGAGGCAGCCGTTCGATTGGGTGCGGGCGAGATCGGCCCAGGTGACTCGTCGAGTCGGAACGCCGGCCACCGCCAACCCCGCGCCCTGCCCGAACCCGGCCGGCATGACCACCAGATCGGCCGGTGATGCTTCGAGTTGCTCGGCGGCCAATCGTCGGGCCTGTTCGACCACATCGCCACAGGCGTTCACGATCGCGGACGCCGCCACCTGGGTCGAGCGGGATCCACCGGTGCTCTGTCCGCGTTCGATCAGCTCGGTATCGGCGTCGATGAGCACGACATCGGCTGGGTCGATGCCCAGCCGGTCGGCGATCAGTGCAGCCCACGTGGTGCGATGACCCTGACCGTGGCTCGGGCTGGCACAGGCCACCAGCACCGTCCCATCCCCCCGAACCTGCACCAGCGCGGCATCCATCGGTGCGCCCCGCCCCGAGGTCTGCGCATAGTTCGACACCCCGATACCGATTTCCATCGGTTCGCGAGCTGTCCGTCGTTCCTGCTGACGGATCCGCCAGGCGGCGACGTCGGCCAGTTCGATGGCTCGGCGCATCACGCCGTCCGGGTCGGCGGCGTCATAGGAGAAGCCGCCGGCGGAAGGGAACGGGAAGTCCGACTGCCTGGGCAGGTTCCTCGCCCGTAGATCGATGGGGTCGATACCGAGACGACCGGCGGCCAGATCCAGCAGTCGCTCCCGCGCGTGGTTCGCCTCGGGTTGACCGGCCCCTCGATAGGCGCCCACCGGCGGAGTGTTGGTGAGCACGGCCCGGCCGGCGAACCGATACGCCGGGACCCGGTACATTCCCGGCATCTGGCGCCGCGCCGAAGCGAGGAGCAGGCCTGACATGTGGGCCCACGATCCGGCGTCGGCCAACACGTCGACGTCCATACCGATGAGACGTCCATCGGGGTCGAACCCCAGGCGCATGGTCGTGCAGTAGTCACGACCCTGGGCCATGCCGATCAGGTTCTCGTAGCGGGACTGGATCCAGCGAATCGGGCGTCGGTGGGTTCGAGCCGCTCGGGCTATGGCGACGAACTCCGGTGGGACGGTCGCCCGACCACCGAACCCACCACCGACCGCCGCAGATCGGACCCGCAGCTGCGAGGAGGCCATGTCGAGGGCAACGGCCAGTTGGTCGCGTACGTCCTGCACGCCCTGGCTCGTGCACCACACGTCCAGGATGTCGTGTCCCTGTGCGTCGCGAGCCGGTCGGACGAGGATGCCATCGGTCTCGATCGGCGACGACGCCACCCGGTTGTTGAGGATCTGCCCCTCGACGATGACACTTGCCCCCCTCAGGGGATCGGCACCATCGTCGGCTTGACTGAAGACCAGATTCGATCGGCCCGCGTACAGCGGTTCGCGGTCGAGCGAAGTCGCGGGTCGGACCACCGGCGGCAACTGGTCCAGATCGACCTCGACCAGTTCGACGGCGTCCGCGGCCGCCTCGATCGTGTCCGCCAACACCAGGGCCAACGGGTCGCCGACCTGACGCACCACGTCATCCACCAACGGCCGGTGGGTGTGCGCTGCGGGAAGGGCGACAAAGAGCACGAAGGGGTCGAGACCGAGGGACTCGGCCGTCTCGACGGCCACGACCCCAGCAGCCCCGGCGGCTCGGGAAACATCGAGCCCTCGAACCATGGCGTGGGCCGATGGCGAACGGACGAAGGCGGCATGCAGGCAGTCATCGGGGACGGGCAGGTCGGCAAGGAACGATGCCGAGCCGGTGAGCAGGTCTGGGTCCTCGAGCCGGGTCATGTCCCAGTCTGGCATCATCGCTCGGGAGATCGACAGCCCCACCCGGCGACGGCCCCGGCAAGCGAACGAGTGACCGGCGTTCGCTCAGAGCTCGTCCGGGTCGATGAGCTCGCCTGCGGCAGCCAGAGCGCTGGCCAGTGCCACTGCCCGTTGGCAGACCGCTTCGAAGTAGTGCTCGGCGATGACCTCGTGTCCTGACAGCGGCGCTCGGCCGATGGAACGAATGACGGCCGCCGGGTCCTTGGTGATCCGTACGGTCTCCGGTGGTGGTGGCAGCTGGGCTGGATCGCCCCAGAACTGATCGACCTTCGCCCCAGGGGCCTTGCCCTTTCGCCGACGTCGCGAGCGCTTGTTCTCCGCTTTCGGCTGGCTCATGCTCCCACCACCGTCGTCAGACCTGTTTCGGTACCGGTTGTTCCGTCGGGGGTTGTTGTGTTCTCCCGGGGAATGGCGGGCTGACCTGTCTCGGGATGCGCTGCTTCGGCTTGCGCTGTCTCGGCCTGCGCTGTCTCGGCCTGTTCGGCAGCGGCCTGATCGATCTCGGCTTGTTCGATCTCCTCCTCCATCAACAACAAGGCCTCAGGATCGATACCGAGTGCAGCCCGGAGTTGGTTGGCGTCGAGGTCATCGATCGAGCTGGCCTTGGGAAGCACCATGTCGGCGATCTGGCGCTTACCGGCCACGACCTCCTCCACCCGCTCATCGACCGTACCGGGACAGACCAACCGGTGGCAGATGACCGTGCTCTTCTGGCCGATCCGCCACACCCGGTCACGGGCCTGGTCCTCAACCGCCGGGTTCCACCAACGGTCGTAGAGCACGACGTGACTGGCCGCTGTCAGATTGAGACCGGTGCCGCCGGCCTTGAGCGACAGCACCAGGGCGCCCGCTCCGGTGCCGTTCTGGAACTCCTCGACCATACGATCGCGAGCGCCTCGCCCCAGACCGCCGTGATAGCAGTCGATCTTCACCCCGGTGCGCTCGGAGAGGTACGTGGCCAGCTTCTCGCCCCACGACGCGAAGTGGGTGAAGATGAGGACCCGCTCACCGGCAGCGAACACGTTGTCGACGATCTCGTTGAGCCGAGCGAGCTTGCCCGAGCGTCCCTCCAGGGGTTCACCGTTGTCCTGGTAGTTGGACGGATGATTGCAGATCTGCTTGAGCGCAGTGATGGCCGACAGCACCGCCCCCTTCTGGTGGGAACCATCGCCGTCAGCGCCACTGGTGACCCGCACCAGATTGTCGAGCACTGCCTGGTAGAGGCCGATCTGTTCGGGTGTCATGCTGCAGTGGTCGAGCTCATCGATCCGATCGGGGAGTTCGGCGGCAATGGCGGGCTCCGCCTTGGTCCGGCGGAAGACCAGGATGCCGTTCAGGGCGCGTAGTGCGCTCTCGGCGCCGTCCTTTGCGTTGTCGGAGGGCGAGAGCTGCGACACGAACTGGGCGCGTCCACCGACCAAACCCGGGTTGGTGAAGTCGATGATGGCCCACAGGTCGCCGAGTCCGTTCTCGATGGGCGTACCGGTCAGGGCGATGCGGGTCCGAGCGCTGAGGCGACGGAGTTGACGGGCCGTGTCGCTGGCCGGGTTCTTGATCGCTTGCGCCTCGTCGAGAATGACCTTGCCCCACTCCACCTTCTCGAACTCGTCGATGTCGCGAACAGCCGTGCCATAGGTGGTGATCACGATGTCGTGACGTTCGACCAGGCGAGCGATCTCGCCCGGCCCTGCGGCACGATTCGGCCCGTGGTGGACCGCGACCTTGAGATCGGGAACGAAGCGCCGCGCTTCATTGGCCCAGTTGCCGACGACGGCCGGCGGTGCGATGACCAGGGCGGTGCCCGTCTCGGCGCTGGCACGGAGATGGGCCAGCATGGTGGGGGTCTTCCCCAAACCCATGTCGAGTGCGAGACACCCGCCGAGTCCCGCGCCATCGAGGAAGCTGAGCCAGGCTCGGGCCTCCGCCTGGTAGCTGCGGAGCTCGCCCTTGAATCCCTCCGGCTTGGTGGGCAGCTCGTCCGGTATGTCGCGAGCGCTGCGAAGGAGATCGGCCGCCCAACCCTCGCCGGCGATGCTGACGCCACCGGCAAGTGGCGAGCCCTCGAGCCCGAGTGCGTGACGCAGCATGTCGGCACCCGACAACTGGGTGCGATCCTGGCGATCGGCCAACGCAGCAGCGGCTGCGGCCAGGTCGACCTTGTCGAGCTCGACCCATTGGCCACGCGACCTCACCAGAGGGCGCGCTTGGAGCGCCAACTCGGCGATCTGAGTCGCGCTGAGTTCGATGTCGTCGAACACGACCGACCACCGCACGTTGGCCAACTGCTGCGCGCCGACGACCGATTCCTGGGCCTCGTCGGAGGTGAGACGAAGTGCCGGTGTGGGCTTCTTGCGCGACAGGGCCGGCGCCCGAACCTCGAAACCGGCGGCGATCAACGTGTCGCCGATCGTGGTCATCAGGTGCCATGCCTCGTCCTGGCTCAGGATGACCTCACCGCGGCGACGACCTCCGGGCCGCAGCAACGGCGGGTACAGGACTTCGAGGCGACTGAGTTGGTCCTTGGTCTCCTTGCGCTTGGTGTTGGACGAGTTGACCAGGGC
>JAHECQ010000217.1 GCA_024641625.1 Acidimicrobiales bacterium
GACGGTTCAGTTGCTCGCCACGGGCCCCGACGTGGATAGGGATCGTTCGCCCCGGTGCGGCATGTGGAGGAGGGACGTAGCCCTCGCATGGTTCACCGGTGATGACGGCACGCGCTACCCGGATGGCTTCTCGGAGTCGAGCGACCGGTCGGTCGATCTCGATGGCGAAGGGCCCCAGGGCGAGCGAACCGCCGATGCCGAGGCCAAGGATGGCCCGACCATCACTGAGCTCGTCGACGGTTGCGATCGAGGAGGCGATCGCCCCGGGATGACGTAGTAGCGGCGAGGTGATCCCCACACCGAGCCGGACCGAGGTGGTCTGCATGGCCGCAGCGGCGAGAATCGCCACCGGCTCGCGCGAGACGCCCTCGTCGGCCACCCACACCTCGCTCAGACCGGCCTCGTCGGCCATCACGATGGCTTCGACCAGTTCGCCGGCCGGCGCGTCGGAGAACAGCCAGACACCCAGTGCGGGCCGAGGATCGTCGAGCTCGATCGAGCGGGGAACCGTGGGCGTCATCGAGCGCTCACTCTAGGTCTTCGGTTCGGTCCGTAGTTGGGTAGGGTCGCGACGTGATCGACTTCGCATTGACTCCCCAACAAGAAGAGCTCAAAGAGCGCACGGCCTCGTTCATCCGCGATGTGGTGATCCCCTACGAGGCGGACACGCGCAAGTCGGCCCACGGCCCCAGCGATGCGTTGCGCGACGATCTCGTCAACGAGGCGAAGAAGGTGAACCTTCTGTCGCCGCACATCGGAACCGAGTACGGGGGCCTCGGCCTGGACCATCGCACCAAGGCGATCGTGTTCGAGGAGGCGGGGTATTCACCGCTCGGCCCGATCGCGCTCAATATCGCGGCCCCCGACGAAGGCAACGGGCACCTCATCGAGCAGGTGGCCAACGAGGACCAGAAGGAGCAGTTCCTGCGGCGCATGGCTTCGGGCGAGGCGCGTTCCATCTTCACCATGACCGAACCCGACGGTGGGGCGGGTTCCGATCCGTCGATGATGAAGACCATCGCTCAGGAGGACGGTGACCACTACGTCATCAATGGTCGTAAGTGGCTGATCACGTCGGCTGACGGTGCCCGGATCGCCATCGTGATGGCCAGGACGCTCGACGCCAACGGGGTCGACGTCGGGGCTTCGATGTTCCTCACCGAGGTCGACGTCCCCGGTTTCGCCATGGTCGAAGTGCTCGATGCCATGGACTCCAACGCCGTTGGCGGTCACTCGGTCATCGACTTCGAGAACCTTCGAGTCCATCGAACGCAGGTGCTCGGTGAGATCGGTCGTGGGTTCCGCTACGCCCAGGTCCGACTCGGTCCTGCTCGCCTCACCCACTGCATGCGTTGGCTGGGCGCTGCTCGGCGCTGCCACGACATTGCCGTCGACTACGCCCGCCAGCGTCAAGCCTTCGGCAAGACCCTGGGCGAGCACGAGGGCATCGGGTTCCAGTTGGCCGACAATCTGGCGGAGATGCACGCCTGTCGGTTGATGATCTGGCAGTGCGCGTGGGTGCTCGATCAGGGCGATCAGGCTCGCACCGAGTCCTCGGTGGCGAAGCTCTACTGCTCGGAAGCCCTCGGTCGCGTGGTCGATCGCTCGCTGCAGACGTTGGGCGGAACGGGCATCACCTCTCGTACGGTCGTGCGCCAGACCTACGAGGACATCCGCGCCTTCCGCATCTATGACGGTCCGAGCGAGGTGCATCGCTGGTCGATCGCACGTCAGCTGCTCAAGTAGTCGCGCTGCTCACGGTTACGGGAGCTCAATCGAGGCGGACCCGTTCGCCGTCGCGGGCGACCACGGTGGGATGCCGGTCGCGGTCGTCCAACACCAGTTTCAGCGCGGCCGCCGAATCCGGTTCGCCGTGCACGAGGTACACCATTTCGGGTGGAGGTTGGGCAGTCTCCAACCAGTCGACCAGTTCGCTCTGGTCGGCATGGACCGAGAAGGCCTCCAGGTCGATCACTTCGGCCCGGACCGGCACGTAGCCACCCAGCATCTTCACCTCACGGGCACCTTCGGCCAGCCGGCGACCCCGAGTTCCGGGTGCCTGGAAGCCAACGAGGAGCACCGTGTTGCGAGGATCGGGGAGGAGCCGCTTCAGGTGGTGGATCACTCGACCCCCGGTTGCCATCCCCGAGGCCGAGACCAGGATGACCGGCCCATTGAGATTGGCCAGGGCCTTGGAGTCCCGGACCTGTCGGACCTCGGTGACGTTGCCGGCATCGAAGGGATCGGTGTGGAGGTCGAGCCCGGGCGCGATCTGTTCGGGATCATCGCGCATCGATCGGCGGTACACGGCGAGGGCGGCGAGAGCCATCGGTGAATCGACGTAGATCGGAAGCTTGGGGATGGTGCCGGCTTCGACCAGGCGCCGCAGATGAAAGAGGATCACCTCGGTCCGGTCGACGGCGAAGGCGGGAATCAGCACCGTCCCCCCGCGTGCGGCGGTGCGGGCGATGGCATCGCCGAATCGTTCGATGGCGTGGTCGTCGTCGTGGAGCCGGTTCCCGTAGGTCGACTCCATGACGACGACGTCGGCCCGACCGATCGGCGTGGGCGGTCGAAGGAGCGGATGGTGGGGCCGACCGAGGTCGCCGCTGAAGACGATCGTGCGCTCGTCATGGCTGCCGTCGGACGCAGCGGCCAGGCGAAGGGTCGCAGTGGCCGAACCCAGGATGTGCCCGGCGGGTCGGAACCTCAGCCGGACCCCGGGCGCTATCTCGAATTCGTGGTCGAAGGGATGGGTGACGAAGGAGTCGAGTGAGTCGCGGGCATCCTGCTCGGTGTAGAGCGGGAGCGCCGGGTGGTGCTTCGAGAAGCCCTTGCGGTTGGCGAACGATGCCTCCTCCTCCTGGAGATGACCGGAATCGGGCAGCACGATGCCGGCGAGATCAGCGGTGCTCTCGGTCGCGTGTACCTTGCCTCTGAAGCCGTCGCGAACGAGCGCCGGGAGGTAGCCGACGTGATCGACGTGCGCATGGGTGATGACGATGGCGTCGATGCTCTTGGGAGGCACCGGGAACCGATCCCAGTTGCGGAGCCGGAGCGGTTTGAGCCCCTGGAACAGACCGGCATCGACCAGGACGCGGGCTGTTGGGGTATCGATCAGGAAGCGGCTGCCGGTGACGGTGCCGGCAGCTCCGAGAAAAGTGAGAACCGGGACAGTGGTCGTCACCGGCGGAATCGACGGTTTTGGCTGTCGGAGTGGGTCGTACGTATCCATGGTTGATCGTGGGCCGGCTCGTTGTCCCCCGTCGTCGGCCTCGGCTCCTCGGGTGGCGGACCGAGATGGCGATGACCGGGAGCGTGGCCGTCGCTGATCGGCGGACTGTCAACTCCCGACTTGGGTGTGCGGCCGAATGTGCGGGCGAAGCCTTCGGTGAAGGTGCGGAGCTTCTCGATGACTCTCATGGGTCGATGATCGCCTCGTGAGCCGATCTCGGTTAGAGGCCTTGGTCCTTGTCGTGGTCGCTGGTCCTCGGTGCTGGTCAGCATGATTCAGCGTCCGCCCGCGAGTGACCTTATGCTCTGGCCGGAGCTGGTCACGGCCGACTTTCATGAACGTTCATCTGCCGGCCGGACAGGTCTGGTCGAGCCCGGTGGATCCGACAACCGATCCGAAGAGAGGAGTTCCCATGTCAGAGCCAGAAGTCGTGGATTCGACCGTCAGCGGTGAGGCATCCGACCAGCCGGTATCGAACCAGCCAGTACAGAACGCGCCGGCAGACGGTGCGGTCGACAAGAGTGCGGGCGACCGGGACGCGGCGACGATCGAGCTGTCGGCCAAGGGTCCCGACAGTTCGTCACCGGCTCGCACCGGCAGTGGCTGGCCGGGGTTTGCCGAATTGTTGGAGTCCTTCCCGTCGGCGTTCGCTCATCGGTGGGACCTGCCATCGATGTTCAATCAGCGCTGGCCCGGGACGACGACAGGGTTCGAGCCGATGCGGGTCGAAGAACTGGTGTCCGATGGTGTGTACGTGATCCGCGCCGAGATCCCCGGGGTCGATCCCGAACACGGCATCGACGTCAGCGTCGAGAACGGCAGACTCTCGATCAAGGCCGAACGTGAACGCAGGACCGAGGCGAACGAGGCAAATGAGTTCCGGTCGGAGTTCCACTACGGCTCGTACCGCCGGTCCATGGCACTGCCCTCGAAGGCCGCGGTGGACGAGATCAAGGCGACCTACGATGACGGCATCCTCGAGGTCAGGATCCCGCTGGCAAAGGCGACGTCGGACCAGACGAAGATCACCGTCGAGCGCACGAGCTGACGGTTGAGCGTTCCTCCACCTGCACCACCGGATGCACCGAAACCCGACCCGAAGCCTGGGTGGGGTTTGGTGCTCAAAGTCCTTCCGTGGTTGGTGATCGCGGCGGTCATGTTGGTGTCGGTGCTGGTGGACACGCCCGATGGTTCTGCGGATCCGGTACAGGAGTACACGTACTCGGATTTCCTCAAGATGGTCGACGCCGGGCGGATTGCCACCTTCGATGTGTCGCCTGATGGCACGGCGTCCGGTGACATGGCCGACGGGGGCGCCTATACGACGCGCGTCCCTGTCGAGTTCGCCGGCGAATCAGTGCTCGCCCGGTTGGAGGACGCCGGCGTGGAGATCGAGGCGGTTGACAACGAGTCCTCGGTCGTCGGCGCCCTGCTCGGCTGGGCGTTCACCCTGCTCCCCTTCGCGCTGATCATCGGCTTCTGGGTCTATCTCGGTCGTCGCTCGGGTGGCGCACTCGGAGGCCAGTTGACGATGGGCCGATCGAAGGCGAAGGTGTTCGATACCGAGCGGCCGACGACCACCTTCGCCGATGTGGCCGGCTACGACGAGGTGAAACGCGAGATCATGGAGATCGCCGACTTCGTCCGCCAACCGGAGCGTTATCGTCGCTCGGGCGCAAGCGCCCCCCGCGGAGTATTGATGACGGGGCCACCGGGAACGGGCAAGACGCTGTTGGCCCGAGCGCTGGCTGGTGAGGTGGGAGTTCCGTTTCTCTCGGTCACCGGGTCGAGCTTCGTGGAGATGTTCGTGGGAGTGGGGGCGGCTCGGGTTCGCGATCTGTTCGAGGAAGCGAGGAAGAAGGCCCCGGCCATCATCTTCCTCGACGAGATCGATGCCATTGGCCAGCGACGTCGGGGGGGAGTCTTCGTCTCCAACGACGAGCGGGAGCAGACCCTCAACCAGTTGCTGGTCGAAATGGACGGCTTCGATCCGAGCGTCGGCATCATCGTGCTGGCCGCCACCAATCGCCCCGAGGTGCTCGACGCGGCCTTGCTCCGCCCGGGCCGATTCGACCGGCAGGTCGTCATTCCGCTCCCCAATCAGGAGGAGCGGCGAGCGATCCTCGAAGTGCATTGTCGTGACAAGCACTTGGCGCAGCAGGTGGACCTGGTCCAGGTCGCCCGCGGCACCCCCGGATTCAGTGGCGCCGATCTGGCCAATCTGGTGAACGAGGCGGCGATACGGGCTGCCCGCGACGAGCGCGAAGCGATCACCGTGGCCGACCTCGACGAGGCCTGGGACCGAATCCTGCTGGGTCTGCGGGGCGGGTCGAACGTCCTGCTTCCCGAAGAACGCAAGGCGGTGGCGGTGCACGAGGCCGGTCACGCCCTGGTCGCCGCCCACTGTTCGGCCGCTGATCCGGTCCACCGAGTCACGATCCTCCCGTCGGGGCAGACCCTGGGAGTGACCCGTCAGCTACCGGAACAGGAACGCCACCTCTACAGCGAGCGGTACCTCTATGACACGCTGGCGGTGCAACTCGGAGGTCGGGCGGCGGAACTCGAGGTGTTCGGTCGGGGCTCGACGGGGGCAGCCAACGATTTGGCCATGGCCACGGCCATTGCGACCCGGATGGTCAAGGAATACGGACTTTCGATCGAACTGGGTCCCGTGGCGTATCCCAGCAGCGGACCGATGTTCCTGACTGATGACTCGATGGTCGAGTCCCGTCCCTACGCCGACGCAACGCAGCGGCTGATCGATGAGGCAGTGGCCAGGATCCTCGGTGAGGCACAGGAACGGGCGGTGGCCATCGTGTCGACCCATCGTGCCCAGCTCGATGCACTGTCGGATCGTCTGGTGATCGAGGAGACGATCGACGGACGGGTCGTCTATGAGATTGCCGGCTGCGACGTGCCGTCCACGCGCCCACAGATCCTGGCGATGTCGCAGGACCCCGATGCTCGAGCAGTACCAGGAGCAGATCCACCGTCGGCATGACCTAGGTCCCTGGTCATCGGGTCGAGCCTCACCGTACGATTCGAGGCCTTCCCCGAGGTGCTGCAAGGGAGCCACCTGTGTCATCCGGTCCTGAACGAGACGCTGCCGAATCTGAACGAGACTGCGCCGAAACCGCGCCGAGCGAAGTCTGGGTCCTCCCGTTGGCGGCGATCTCCAAGGATGACGTCGCCGTAGCCGGGGGCAAGGGAGCAAACCTCGGCGAGATGCTTCGAGCGGGCTTCCCCGTTCCCGGCGGATTCGTCGTGACGGCGGCTGCGTACCTCGCCGCAGCCGAGGCCGCCGGCGTTCGCGCCGCCTTGGCCGACTGGTCGGCCAAGGCTTCGGGTACCACCTCCACCGCGGAGGCGTCGGTGGGCATGCAATCCCAGGCCGCACGGC
>JAHECQ010000218.1 GCA_024641625.1 Acidimicrobiales bacterium
GGTCGGCTTTGTTGCCATACGCAAGCCCGGGAAGCTTCCCGGCGATGTCCTGCGGCTCGACTACGAGCTCGAGTACGGCTCGGACGCCCTGGAGGTCCAACACGGTGCCTTCGAACCCGGCCAGCGAGTGATGATCGTCGACGACGTGCTGGCCACCGGGGGCACCGCACGCGCCGCTGCCGGACTCATCGAGCGAAGCGGTGCGGTTGTCACCGAACTCCGCTTCGTGATCGAGTTGGCCGGCCTGGGTGGGCGTGCCGCACTCGATCCGCACTCGGTTCGCAGCCTCTGGGTGGCAGGCACGTCATGACGGCGCCGGTTCGTCTTCGTGCCAACCGCACGCTGCCGTGGCGACGCGAGCAACGAGAAGTGGGCCAGGAGATCGAGCCCCTGATCGCGCGCTTCAACGGTCCCAATCGCGACCAACAGGTCGATCTGGTCTCCCGTGCCTACCAGAAGGCTCGTGCCTCCCACGAGGGCCAGCGACGGAAATCCGGCGAGCCCTACATCGTGCACCCGGTCGCCGTCGCGACCATCGTGGCCGAGATCGGCCTCGACGAGTTCACCGTCGCGGCCGCATTGCTGCACGATGCAGTCGAGGACACCGGCTGCACCCTCGAGGAGGTCGAGGCCGAGTTCGGCCCGGAAGTAGCGGCGCTGGTCGACGGTGTCACCAAGCTGGATCGCCTGCATTTCGACTCCAAGGAGGCTCAGCAGGCCGCCACCTTTCGCAAGATGTTGGTGGCCATGTCCAAGGACCTTCGGGTACTGATCATCAAGTTGGCCGACCGGTTGCACAATCTGCGCACGATCGGATCCCTGCCGGCGTGGAAGCAGGAGCGCACCGCCCAGGAAACGCTCGATGTCTACGCGCCCTTGGCCCATCGACTCGGCATGCAGGAGATCAAGAGTCAACTCGAAGATCTCAGTTTCGCGGCTCTGCATCCCAAGCGCTATGCCACCATCGAGAACATGGTGGCCGTCCGTGCACCCGAGCGTGACATCTATCTCACCCAGATCCTCGAGGACGTTCGGCAACGACTGGCCGAGCTCCACATCGAGGCGGAAGTGACCGGTCGCGAGAAACACCTCTACTCGATCTACGAGAAGATGGTCGTCAAGGGGCGGGAGTTCGACGAGATCAACGACCTCGTGGGGATCCGGGTGATCGTGGGGTCGGTTCGGGACTGTTATGCCGCGCTCGGATCCATTCACGCAACGTGGAAGCCAGTGCAGGGTCGGTTCAAGGACTATGTGGCCATGCCCAAGTTCAACCTCTACCAGTCGTTGCACACCACAGTCGTCGGACCCCAGGGCAAGCCGATCGAGGTCCAGATTCGTACCCTCGAAATGCATCAACGGTCCGAGTTCGGGGTGGCCTCGCACTTTCGCTACAAGGACGGTGTCAAGTCATTCGACGGTCGTGGCGCCGCCACCACCGGCGACGACTTGGATCTTCCGTGGCTGAATCGCATCGTCGACTGGGAGAAGGAGACCAGCGACCACCACGAGTTCATGGAGTCGCTCAAGATCGATCTCGATGAAGAAGAGGTGTTCGTCTTCACGCCCAAGGGCGACGTCGTCACGTTGCAGGCCGGCTCGACCCCGGTCGATTTTGCCTATTCGATCCACACCGACGTCGGCCACCGAACCATCGGGGCAAAGGTCGACGGCAAGTTGGTGACGCTCAGCCAGAAGCTGAACTCGGGTGAGACGATCGAGATCTTCACCTCGGGTGTCGAAGGAGCCGGGCCCTCCAGGGATTGGCTCCAGTTCGTCCGCACGCCCCGAGCCGCCGGCAAGATCAAGCAGTGGTTCTCCCGAGAACGGCGGGAGGACGCGATCGTCAGCGGTCGCGATGACATCGATGCCGCACTGCGTCGGGAGGGTCTCCCCGTCCGCAAGATAGCGGCAGCCCAGTTGATGGCCCGGGTCGCCGAGCAGCTCAGCTATCCCGATCTCGATTCGCTCTACGCTGCAGTCGGTGAGCATCGCGTGTCGGCCCGGTCGATTGCCACCAAGATCGCTCGTGAGCTGAGCAGTGGCTCCAAGCCCGACTCGAAGCCCGCCACCCTGCCGGTCACCGTGCGGCGTTCGGAGCGGTCGACGCGGGGCCATGTCGGTGTCCATGTCGAAGGCCTGGACGACGTACTGATCCGTCTCTCGAGATGCTGTACCCCGGTGCCCGGCGATCCCATCGTGGGTTTCGTCACGAGAGGGCGTGGGGTCTCGGTGCATCGTGCCGACTGCGCCAACGCCGTCTCGCTCTCGGCCAGCCAGAACGATCGATTGATCGAGGTCGACTGGGACAACGAGTCCGAGAGCGCCAAGTTCGTCGCCTCCGTAGAGGTCAAGGCCTACGATCGTTCCCGGTTGCTCTCGGATGTGGCCATGTTGTTCTCGAGCCAACACGTCAACATCATTTCGGCCACGACCCTCACGGGATCGGATCGGATCGCCCGCCTGCGTTTCGAATTCGAGATCGCCGACCCTTCGCACCTCGAGAGCCTGCTCCGGGAGGTGCGTCGAATCGATGGTGTCTACGACGCCTATCGAGTGCTGCCCGGCCGCAACTGACAGCCAAGCACGAACCCCAGCGGTAGTCTGCACCCCACATGGCTCGCCCTCTCTTCCAAGCGCTCCCCGGGACCCGTGACCTGCTTCCCCCGGACACCGACCGAATGCGCGACCTCGTCGTTCGATTCGCTGATCAGGCCATCGCCGCCGGATTCGGCCACGTCATCCCTCCCATGTTCGAGGACGTGGGCGTGTTCGTGCGTCTCGGAGCGGCCAGCGACATCGTCTCCAAGGAGCTCTACGACTTCGAGGACAAGGGTGGCCGCCGAATCGCGTTGCGCCCGGAACAGACGGCATCGGTGTGTCGGATCTACGCCGAAGCCCGACCGACCACCCCATGGAAGGCGTGGTACGCCGGTCCGAACTTCCGCTACGACAAGCCGCAGGCCGGCCGGTACCGGCAGTTCGATCAGGTCGGCGCCGAGGTCATCGGCAGTCACGATCCCGATGTCGATGTCGAGCTGATCGCCCTGGCGGCGCGCTTCTTCGAGGGGCTGGGCATCACCAAGGTCCGCCTGCTCCTCAATTCCCTGGGCGACGCCGCTGACCGCCCTCGCTACCTCGACGCACTCCGAGCGCACTTCGAGGCCGACCTCGGAGCACTCTCGGAGCAGAGCCGCCAGACCCTGATGACCAATCCTCTTCGGGTGCTCGATTCGAAACGACCTCAGGACGCCGCCCTGGTCTCCGCCGCTCCCCTCATCACCGACTTCTTGTCCGATGCGGCCTCGACGGCCTTCGACCGTGTCCAGGGCGGCCTGCGCACCCTGGGCGTGGGCTTCGAGCTGGCGCCGCGCCTGGTTCGGGGCCTTGACTACTACACGCGCACCACCTTCGAGTTCGCAGCTGACTCGCTCGAGTCGGCGCAGAACGCCATCGGCGGCGGTGGACGTTATGACGGCCTCATTGCCGACCTCGGTGGTCCACCCGACCCGGGGGTGGGGTTCGCGCTCGGGGTCGACCGGACCCTGCTCGCCTGCGACGCCGAAGGCTGCTTTGCCGGGCCCTCCACCGGTGTCGAAGTGTGGATCGTGTCGACGACGGGGGGCTACGAGGCCACCGAGGCGGCCGACGAACTCCGAACGGCCGGTGTTCGCACCGATCGCTCCTTCGACGCTCGTTCGATGAAGGCGCAGATGAAGTCGGCCGATCGGTCCGGTGCCCCGCTCGCGGTGATCATCGGTGCCGATGAGGCCGCTGACGGTATGGTCAGCATTCGCCCGCTCAGAGAGCAGGCGGCCCAACAGTTGCTGGTGCCGAGGTCGGACCTCGTCGCCAAGGTCAAGGAGATGCTCGAACAATGATGCGAACCCACATGTGTGGCGAGCTGAGGATCGAACACGTCGGCCGGACGGTGACCCTCACCGGGTGGGTCAACCGCCGACGCGAGCATGGTGAGCACCTGGCCTTTGTCGACATCCGCGATCACAGTGGCATCACCCAGGTGGTGGTCGACAACTCGGTCGACGTCCGCAGCGAGTATGTCATCGCCGTCACCGGTGTGGTCACCGCCCGAACCCCCGACACGGTGAACGCCGATTTGCCGACCGGCGAGATCGAGCTCAAGGAGTGCCGGATCGACGTACTCTCGGTGGCCGAGCCACCGCCGTTCCCGATCGATGAGCGGGCCGACAACGTCGAGGAGATGGTGCGCCTGAAGTATCGATTCCTCGATCTGCGCCGCACCAGGATGCAGCGCAACCTCCGCGTGCGTTCCCAGGTCAACGCGGCTGTCCGCCAGGCGATGTACCGGCAGAACTTCGTCGAGGTGGAGACCCCGATGCTGATGCCATCCACGCCGGAAGGGGCGCGGGAGTTCCTCGTCCCGTCGCGGCAGAAGCCTGGAACGTTCTACGCCCTGCCCCAGTCCCCTCAGCTGTACAAGCAGTTGCTCATGGTGGGTGGCCTCGATCGGTACTTCCAGATCGCCCGGTGTCTTCGGGACGAAGACCTGCGGGCCGATCGCCAGTTCGAGTTCATGCAGCTCGATCTCGAGATGAGTTTCGCCACCGTCGATGACGTGCTCGATGCGGCCGAGCAATCGGTGCTCGATGCTGCCGAAGCCGTCACCGGAGTGCGGCCCGCCGCCGTGCCACGCATGAGCTGGCACGAGGCCATGAACCGCTTCGGTACCGACAAGCCCGACCTCCGCTTCGGACTCGAGCTGGTCGAGCTCACGCCGATCTTCGCCTCGACGGCATTCAAGGCGTTCTCCACCGCCGAATGCATCAAGGGCATCCGTGTTCCCGGCGGCGCGGCCGACTTCGGTCGCAACAAGCTCGATGGCCTCACTGATCAGGCAAAGTCATTGGGGGCCAAGGGGATGGTGTGGCTCAAGGTCACTGACGCCGGAACGTTCGACTCGCCGGTGGCCAAGTTCATCTCCGAAGCCGAGACCTCCGCTCTGGTCCAGGCACTCGAGGCCGAATCCGGGGATCTCCTGCTGCTGATCGCCGACGACTGGACCACCACCTGCGAGGTGTTGGGCGAGCTGCGAAACCGACTGGCCCGCCCTCCGGTGAGCGAGGGCCCCTACCGCTATCTCTGGGTGGTCGACTTCCCTCTCTTCGTCGGCGTCGATGCCGCCACCGGTCGCCCCAAGCCCGGCCACCACGCCTTCTGCCATCCTCACCCCGACGACCTCGACAAGCTCGAATCCGATCCCATGTCGGTGCGAGCGCTCGCCTACGACCTCGTGCTGAACGGGTGGGAGCTCGGCTCGGGGAGCATCCGAATCCACGATCACCGCTTGCAGCGACGGGTGTTCGAACTGCTGGGGATCAACGAGGCGGAAGCCGATCGACGGTTCGGATTCTTCCTGGAACCGTTCAAGTACGGCGCACCCCCACACGGCGGCTTCGCCTACGGGTTGGAGCGTCTCGCCGCCATCCTGGCCGGCGAGGAGAACATCCGTGAAGTCATTGCCTTCCCGAAGCCGCAGTCGGGCCTCGATCCGATGACGGGAGCACCGTCGGAGGTCGAGAGCACTCAGCTCAACGAACTCGGCATTCGGCTCCTGCCTCCGAGCGTCTGATCGGAGGAACCGGCGTCAGGAGCGTTCGCCGGTACGGATCACGATCAACACTGCGTCGGGCGACAGCTCCGGATACACAGGGCCGCTGTCGTCGATCACGTCGGCCGCCGACAAGACCATGTCGAGGGTCAGCTGGTTGAGGCCTCGGCGGGCAACCAGTCGCGAGGACGACACCGGGTCGAGGTCGTAGCCAAGGCGTTCGAGTTCGTCGGCGATGGCAGGACCGACGACCTCGGCAGATGCGGCGCTGGTGGCAAGGCTGAGCGTGTCGTCGCCGGGCACGATGCTTCTCGGCGCGACCGGCAACAGATCACATGGCAGGTGGATGCCGGCCAAGGACTCCCTCAGGGTGGGGACGGCCGGGGAGGATCCCTGATCCGGGACCGGTTCACCGGCATCGGGCGTCAAGGGAGCGGACCCCACTGCGACGGGGCCAACCGGAGCCGACGTGACCGATTCGCCGGGCATCGTTGGGCCGGCTGTCATCGGCTCGGACGACGTTGACCGGCTGCGGTGTCGGACTCGGCGAACTCCTTGAACGACGAGCGCGGTGATGGACACAACGAGCCAGACGTACAGGGCGAAGACGACCACGGGCCTCATCGAGTCCAGGGTAGACCACCCTCGTCCGGTGAGGTCGGAGGCCCCGCTCGGGGGACGGCTAGGCTCCTGGCGTGAGCGGAGACCTGTTTGCATACGCGGCGAAAGCTCGCCTGGAGGCTCGTTCTCCGCTGGCCAACCGCCTGCGTCCGGGTTGTCTCGACGACATCGTGGGGCAGCAACACCTGCTCGGACGGGGTCGTCCGCTGCGCCGACTGATCGAGGCCGATCGCCTGTCCTCGGTCATTCTGTGGGGTCCACCGGGAACGGGCAAGACGACATTGGCCCGTCTGGTTGCCTCTGCATCGGTCAAGGAGTTCGTGCAACTGTCCGCAGTCACCGCCACGGTCAAGGATGTCAGGGCCTGCATCGCCGATGCCGAGGAACGGCTCGGGGCCCACGGCCGGGGCACGATCTTGTT
>JAHECQ010000219.1 GCA_024641625.1 Acidimicrobiales bacterium
ACCGATGGCCTCGAACGCATAGTCCACGCCGCCCGAGGTCAGCTCGCGTACGGCAGCCACCACGTCAGGGGTCTCGCTGGCGTTGATGACATCGGTGGCGCCACAGATCTTGGCGGTCTCGAGCTTGGCCGGGGTGACGTCGACCGCGATCACACGACCGGCACCGGCGATGCGCGCCCCTTGGATGGCGGACAGGCCGATGCCGCCCGCGCCCACGACACAGACCGTCGAACCCGGTTCGATCCTCGCCGTCTTGAACACGGCCCCAACGCCGGTGGTGACCCCACAGCCGATGAGCGCTGCCTTGTCGAGTGGCATGTCATCGCGGATCTTCACCACTGCGTTCTGGTGAACCAGCATCTCCTCGGCGAAACCGCCGAGGCGGGCGAACTGGCCAACAGGCTCGCCGTTGCGGCTCAGGCGTGAGGCGGCACCCTTGGGGCGGGCGGTCGCCGCGTTGTTGGAGCAGAGGTTCATGCGGCCGGTCAGGCACATGTCACACATGCCGCAGAAGATCGACAGGCAGGTGATCACGTGGTCACCCGGCTTGACGTAGGTGACACCGTCACCCACCGCTTGCACGACGCCGGCCGACTCGTGTCCCATCACCGCCGGAAGCGGGAGCTGGCTCCATGAACCGTCCATGAAATGGAGGTCGCTGTGGCACAGCCCGGCGTGGGTGCACTGGAGCAACACCTCGCCCGGACCCGGCTTGTCGATGGTGATGTCCTCGATCTCGAGGGCGCCGGGGATCTGATTGAGTACAGCGGCTTTCATGATGGCTCTCTTTCGCTGGGACGGGTTTCGGGGACGAACATTCGAGACACTATTGCACGCGGAGTGCAGGCAGCACCTGCTCGGCGAAGAGCCGTCGGGCGGTGTCGATGTGGGACCCCGGGCAGGCGAACGAGACGATCACCGTCCCTGCTCCGGCGTCCACGAACGACTTCAACTGGCCGACGACATCCTCGGGCGTACCGGCGAAGGCGTACTTGCCGACCAAGCGGGAGAAGTCCTGGGCATAGGTCTTGGACAACGAGTCGATGGCCATGCGATGAGCGATCTCGCGATCCTCGTGGACGCAGCCCCAGATGAAGAGCCCGCCGGCGACGGGTACGTCGGAGTGGTCGGTCCGGTAGGTCGCGATCTTCTCGAGTGAGTCGGCCAACATCTCGGGGGTGTACATGTAGGGCAGCCAACCATCGGCGTAACGCGCCGTTCGCTTCCATGCCGCGTCCTTTCGCCCGGAGACCCAGATCGGCGGTCGAGGCTGCGACGTCGGGGGCGGGGCGATGGTGACGCCTTCGAAACTGTTGAACCGGCCGCTGAAGGACACGTTGGTCTCCGACCACAGTCGGTGAATGATCTCCAGCGCCTCATTGGTCCGGGCACCTCGCTCGGTGACCGGCACACCGCAGGCCGCGAACTCTGCGGGGATCTCACCGCCGACCCCCACGCCCAGGTTGAAGCGGCCACCCGAGGCGACATCGAGCGCCGCCCCGAGCTTGGCCAACAGCGCCGGCGGGTAGAGGGGCACCAACGCGATCGTGTTCATCAGCTTGATTCGCTGCGTTGCCCCGGCCGCCACCGCCAAGGAGATGAACGAGTTGCTGGCCGGCACATTGAACGAGACGTGCTCACCGATGCCCACGTAGTCGTACCCGAGGTCCTCGAACACCTTGGCCTCGCCGCCGGGGTCGGTGGCGGACTGGAGGACGATACCGATCTCGGGGACTGATGCTGGGCTCATGCCCCGAGCCTGACACATCGGGTTTCACCCGAACGAACCGAACGGCGGCCGGCATCACCCAGCGCGCGATTAGGCAGGATCACGCAGGTCGAAGGACTTGCTGCATCATCTATCGTGGTCGCATGATCACCGCCGTCGCCGTCATCCTTGGCCTCATTGCCGGTGGCCTTCTCGTTGCCCTGCGACGGCTCGCCCATCGCGCACGCCTCCAGCGTCAACAACTGTCGAACCACCTCCGCGAAACCCAGACTGCCCTCGAGACGTCCCGCCGACGCGAGGCTGCATCGCTCGACGCGTCGTCGGAGGCCAGGCAGACCATCGAGGCCCTCGAAGGGTCGCTGGCCGCGACCCGCGACCAGATCGCCGATCTGGACGAGGAGATCGAGGCGGCCGACGCCCTGGCCAACGACCAGTCGGCCGAGCTTGCGTCCATGGCGATCGAGAACGAGGAGCTCCGAAGGAGGATCGCTTCGACCGAACTCGATCTCCTCAGCGCGCGCCGCGACCTCGAACGTCTCGAGGCCGAACGACCGGCTCCGACGACCGCAGGATCCCTCGACGGGCACTCCCCCGACGCCGAGGCGCTCTGGCGGCTGGAGCTCGCCCGATCGGAACGGACCTGGCTGCACAGCGTGGCCATCCTGCCCGACGATCCCAGCCCCTTCGGCGACAGTGATGATCCGCTGCGATTGGCCATCGAGACCGAGGCGTCGGCGCTGCGAGACGATGTCGGCGCGTTCTTGACCGTCGAGGTCGAGCCGCACCTCAGCGACGATCCCGCCACCGCGCACCTGGTGCTTCGCGTGGCCCAGGAACTGCTCGCCCAGGCCGCTCGCCTCGACGAGCCCTCGCATCTCAGTGTCCTGCGAACCCCCAGCGGGGCCATTGCCTTGGCCATGCGCCCGGTCGAGGTGGGGGACGTCCTGCAGCTCGACCTCACCGCACTGGCGCTGACCGGCGAAGTCGACATCGACTTGACCAGCACCGATCTGGGTACCCACACCGTCACCCTGGGCGCACGGTAGCGCTCCGACGCCGGGCCGACTCGGCGACCCAATCCGGATGGCAGCTACTGTGCAGCCCATGTTGCGCGCCGTCGTTGCCATGATGGAACACGAGACCAATACCTTCTCCCCGGTTCCCACACCCATCGCCCGGTTCGGCAAGCCGACCGATCCCCTCGGGGTGCCGACCGGCGAGGAGGTACGCCGGCGTTTCGCCGGCACCGGCACCGGTATCGGTGGGTTCCTCGAGGTTGCCGAGGCCGCAGGCATGGACATCGTCACGCCGGTGGCCGGTCATGCCGCCCCCAGCGGGCCCGTTCAAGCCGAGGCCTATCGATTCATGTCCGATGCCATCTGCGACGCAGTGGCCGCAGGATGCGACGTCTGCTTCCTCGATCTCCACGGCGCCATGGTCACCGAGGCCGGGATCGACGGCGACCCTGACGATGGTGAGGGAACCCTGCTGGCCCGATTGCGGGCCATCGCCCCCGAGCTCCCGATCGCCATCAGCCTCGACCTCCATGCCAACATCACCCCGGCGATCATCGAGAACTGCAGTGTCCTCGTCGGCTACAAGACCTACCCCCACATCGACATGCACATCGCCGGCAGGCACGCCGGGCAGCTGATGGTGCGTACGCTCGCAGGCGAGATCGATCCGGTGATGGCCTGGGGACGACGGCCCATTCTGGCCCAGACGCTTCGCATGGGTCATGCCGACGAGCCCATGGGCCCGCTCATCGAACTGGCCCGGCAGGCCGAGCGTCGCGGGCTGCTTGCGGCGTCGGTGTTCGGAGGCTTCCCGCTGGCCGACATCTGGGGCGCCGGCCTGTCGGTCGTCACCATCGCCGACGGCGACCGATCCGCCGCCGAGGAGGTGCGGGATCGGCTGCTCGACGAAGCCTGGGCCCAACGTGAGGAGTTCATGTTCGAGTCCGAGCCGCTCGCCGACAGCATCGCCCGGGCGAAGCAGCACACCGATGGGCCGACGATCCTGCTCGATCATGCCGACAACACCGCCTCTGGCGGCACCCAGGACACCACCGCAGTACTGGCCGAGGTACTCCGCCAGGGCCTCGACGACGTTGCGGTCTTCGCCATCTACGACCCCGAAGCCGTTCGACAGATGACGGCCGCCGGTGTCGGCACCACCCTCACGCTCGACCTGGGCGGAAAAGCCGACATGCCTGCCATCGGCCGCGTGGGTGAACCGATCCGGGTCACCGGGACGGTCGGCGCCATCACCGATGGCGTCTTCGAGATCACTGCGGAGATGGGTCGCGGAACCATGGCGGCCATGGGGCCATCGGCCCGCCTCGACCTCGCCGGCCCCGACGGTCCCACCAGCGTGCAGGTAGTGGTCATCTCCCGCCACACCGAGCCCCACGATCTCGGTCACTTCCGAAGCCTGGGGATAGAGCCCACGCAGAAGCGCTACCTGGTGCTGAAATCCCGCATTCACTTCAGGGCGGGGTTCGGCGCCATCGCCAAGCGGGAGATCGCCTGTGACGGGGTGGGCGTGACCAGCTCGAACAACGATCTGTTCCGATTCGAGAAGGTTCGTCGACCGATCTACCCTCTCGACCCGAACACGCCGGCAACGCCCGAGTATCCCCCAGAGCGGGCCGACCGGTCCTGACCGAACCAGTCCCGATCAAACCCGACCCGATCAAACCCGACCCGATCAAACCAGTGGAGCAACCCGATTATGACCGTTGAAGCGACCGGCCCCCTCGTCGGACTCAAGGTGCTCGATGCCTCGGCCGTCATCGCCGGACCCTGGGCCAGCAGCCAACTCGCCGACATGGGAGCTGACGTCATCTTCATCGAGCGTGTCGAGGGGGCTGACACCATGCGGCTCACCGGCCCGGTGCACGGCGGCCAGTCCGGTTGTTGGGTCGCCATGCACCGCAACAAGCGGAGCCTGGCCCTCAACCTCCGCGATCAACAGGCCATCGACATCCTGAAGAAACTGGCGGCCGAATCCGATCTCTTCCTCCAGAACTTCCGTCCGGGCGTCGCTGACCGCCTCGGGATCGGCTACGAGGATCTCAAGGCCATCAATCCCGAACTCATCTACATCTCGATCTCCGGATTCGGGCCCACCGGCCCCTACTCCGACCAGCCGGTCTACGACCCGATCATCCAAGGACTCTCCGGCGCCGCTTTTGCCCAAGGTGGCGATTTCTTCAAGAGTGTCGTGGTCGACAAGACCACGGCGATGACCACCGCCAATGCGGCGCTGGCCGCTGTGATCGCCCGCTCCAACGGAGCAGGAGGACAACACATCCAGATCAGCCTCCTCGAGTCGATCCTGTCCTGGCTGTGGCTCGATGTGTACTGGAACCACGCCCTCCCCGACTCCGATCCGGTGCCCACCTACAGCGTCTGGTATGCGCCCTATGACACCTCCGACGGTCAGGTGTCGGCTGTGTGGGTCAGCTACGCCCAGTTCCAGAACGCCGCGCGCGCCCTCGGCCGCCCCGACCTCGCCGAGGATGCACGCTTCGCCACCCGGGAGAGCCGGCTGCAACATTCGTTGATCATGCGGGCCGAATTCGGTGCAGCGCTGAAGGGCTTCACGACCGAGGAAGCACTCGACGCCCTCCGCAGGGTGGATGTTCCCTCCGCGCCGGTCCTGTCACTCGACGAGGTGCTCGAGGATCCCCAGGTCAAGCACACCGGCATCATCGTCGAGGACATCCATCCGACTGCAGGCCGAACCGTCACCACTCGTCCACCGGCGCACTTCAGCAAGACTCCTACCGCCATCACCCGGCCGGCACCGGATCGTGGCCAGCATTCGTCGGAGATCCTCGCCCAGCTGGGCTACGACCCGTCGGTCATCGAGGAGCTCCGGGACGGCGGTGTCATCCTCTGATCCATCGGCCGACCGACCTGGTTCGGGGAGTCGTGCACCGATGTGTCAAGATCGGTGCATGGGACTCAGGGGTGATGCCGCAGTGGTCGGATGGGCCGAGTGGGAGAGCGAGCGCAAGCACGGAGGCCCCAGGGCATTCCAGATCGAGCAATGGGCCGAGTTGGCCTCGCTGGCCTTGGCCGATGCCGGTATCGGCTCCGGCGAGGTCAACGGGCTCGTCTGCTGCGACCTGCGAGAGTCGATCGACTTCGTTCCCGCCACGGTTGCGGAGTACTGCGGCTGGCGAGTCAACTTCGCCGAACGAGTCGACCTTGGTGGGGCGAGTCCCGTGGGTATGGTCTGGCGGGCCGCCGCAGCCATCGAGCTGGGCCTCTGTGATGTCGTCGTCTGCGCCCTACCGGCACGCCCGAGACCTCGGCCCGTCAATCCTCGGGGCCCCCGCCCGAACTGGTCGGCCACCGGGGCCTCCTCGAACGAATGGGGATCACCCCAGGCCGAGTTCGACATCCCGCATGGCAACGTGGCCCAGAACGCCGGCTACGCCATGATCGCCCAGCGCTACGCCGCCGAGTTCGGTTGGGACGAACGAGCGTTGGCCAAGATCGCGGCCGATCAACGGACCTCGGCCAACGCAAATCCGTTGGCGGTGTTCCGTGACGTCCCGCTCACCATCGATGACGTGCTGGCCTCCAAGGTCGTCGCTGATCCGATCCACGTGCTCGAGATCGTCATGCCCTGTCAAGGGGGTGCCGCGATCGTCGTCACCTCCAGGGAGCGGGCGGCCAAGAGCAATCACCGACCGGCCTTCATCAGGGGATTCGGCGAACATCTCGCCTACAAGACCCACAGTTATGCCGACGATCTCGTACGCACACCCATCGGGCGTGCCGCCGAGCAGGCCTTCGCCATGTCCGGTCTGAGCCCGAGCGATGTCGATGCCTGTCAGCTGTACGACTGCTACACGATCACCGTCCTGCTGTCGCTCGAGGAC
>JAHECQ010000220.1 GCA_024641625.1 Acidimicrobiales bacterium
CAGATTTCCCAGTACGACCAGCCGCTGAACGCCGATGGTTGGCTCGAGCTCCCATCCGGATACCGGGTCGGGATCGAACGGGCCCACATGGAGGAGGACACCGGCAAGTCGACGCACATGGGTGTCTCGGGCCGAATTCACGATGCGGGCTATTCGCTGGTCGACTACAACCGCGCCGGAGTGCCGTTGCTGGAGATCGTGTCGCGGCCTGAGATCCGCGGGCCCGAGGAGGCCAAGGCCTACGTGGCCGAGTTGCAGTCGATCCTGATCGCCGTCGGGGCGAGCGACGGGAAGTTCGAGGAGGGTTCGCTTCGGGTTGACGCCAATGTGTCGGTTCGACCGGCCGGATCCAGCGAGCTGCGCACCCGCTGTGAGATCAAGAACGTGAACTCGCTGCGTTCCATCGGTCGCGCCATCCAGTACGAGGCGATTCGTCACGTCGATCTCTACACCGCGGGTGAAGCTCCGGTCCAGGAGACCCGCCACTGGGACGAGGAGGGCGGGCGTACCCGCCCGGGTCGATCGAAGGAGGAAGCCGAGGACTATCGCTACTTCTCGGACCCCGATCTCGTTCCCATCGATCCCTCACCGGAGTGGATCGACGAGATTCGCGCTGCTCTGCCTGCACTGCCACGGGCCAGGCGTCAAGCCCTGCTCGACCTCGGAGGGAGCCCGGACCCGGTCGCTCTTGCGGTTCAACGTGACCTCGACGGTTTGGTCTTCGCGGCGGTTGCTCATGGGGCCGATGTCGAACGGGCATTGGTGCACGCCGCCAACAACCTGGCGATCGACGGAGCCGCCGATCTCGACTCGGAGCACTTCGCCGAACTGATCCGAATGGAAACTTCGGGACAGCTGACCTCGACCCAGGCCAAAACGGTGTTGGCCGACATGGTGTCGACCGGCCGCAGGGCCCCCGACCTGGCGGCCGAAGCCGGCTTCGAGGCCATGGACACCGGAGAACTCGAACAACTGCTGGACGACATCATCCTTGCTCACCCCGGCGAATGGCAACGATTCGTCGAAGGTGAGGCAAAGCTCCAGGGTATGTTCACCGGCCAGGTCATGAAGGCCACCGGCGGCAAGGCCGACGGCAAGGTCATCGCGCGGCTGCTGGCTGCCAAGAGACAAGCCTGAACCAACAGTCCCCGTCGGGCTCGCTCCATCGAGAGCCACCCAACGAAGCCTTCCCCCAACCGGAACGTGTGGGAAGGGGTGTGTGTGCGTTGTCAAAGGCACTGGCGGGTGGGTGGGTCAGGAGTCCTCAACGCCGTGGCCCGCAGTTCTCCGGTCGCGGCGGTGCTGGTGGCGGTGGCGACGGTGGTCGTGGTGGCCGGTGTGCTGGCCGTCGGCAGATCCGGGTCTACCGGCTTGCCGGGGGTCGCCGACTGCCGGGCCGAGATCGAGGCTGGTTCGGACGTCGAGTCCGATCCGCTCCGGGCGCTGATCGAGGCGGGCGAGGCAGCTCGCGAACGCGATCGGCGATGCGGCCCGCCGGTTGCCGAACGCCGACTCTGCCGAGCGCTGTGGCTGATCCAACACCTCGATCCGATCGTCATCTCGGTCGTGACCGACGACCCGGGACTCCGCGCCCGTGCCCGCGCGCTGGTGGCTTGGTCCCTGAGCGACGGGAGCGACGTCGCGTCGCCACCGCTGCGGGCTGCGCTCGATGTCCTGGCTCGTCCGATCGAGGGGACCGATGATCTGATCGAGCGGTCGCGGCCCTGGGTGATCGGGCCCATACGGGATGCCGATCAGCGATGCTGAAAGCCGTAGCCCCGGCCCAGTCGGTCAGTCGGTCAGTCGGCACCCAGGGTCAGCCAATCGGCCCCCCGCCATCGAATCCACAGGGCAGCGGCCCGACTGAGCATGAAGACACCGAGCGCGACCCACAACCACCCGAGGCCGAGGCCCGCCTGTTGAACGGCGAGGGCCAGCGCGGCGAAGATGCCGGACGAAATCACCATTGCCTTGGCCAGGTAGCGGAAATCGCCGGCCCCGATGAGGATCCCATCCAGCGCGAAGACCAAGCCGCCGATCGGCTGCTGGAAGGCCACCGCGATCAGGATCGAGGCAGTGGTGGCAACGACGGCCGGATCGTTGCTGAACAGGCCGGCCAGGGGTGACCGGAGCGCGATCACCACCAGTCCCAGGCATGCCCCGACCACGACCGCGATCTGAATCATGCGGCGGGCCGCGCCTCTGGCTGCCGCGGCGTCGGTGGCTCCCAGGAGGCGACCGACGATCGATTGTCCGGCGATGGCGATGGAGTCGAGGGCCAACGCGAGCAGGCTCCAGACCTGGAGCGCGATCTGGTGCGACGCCACCTGGGATGTTCCCATCCTCCCGGCCATGGCCACCGACAGCGTGAACGATCCCCGGAGCGCAGCGGTTCGAACCACCAGTGCGCCGCCGGCTCGCAACAGCCCGGTCATCTCGGCGCGATCGGGTCCGAGGCGGACATCCTGGTGTCGCGCCCAGCGGACGACCATGGAGACGCCGACGGTGGCAGTGGCTGCCTGTGCGATCACCGTGGCCAAGGCGCTCGCACCGATGCCGTACCCGAGGCCGTTGATCAGCACCAGTTCGAGCGTCAGATTCATGACCGCACCGGTGACGGCGAGCGTGAGTGGAGTGCGCGTGTTCTGTCGGCCGTGAAAGGATCCGTTTGCCGCCAGGAGCAACAACATGAAGGGCAGGCCGAACAGGCTGATGCTCAGGTAGATGGTGGCGGCATCGAAGGCGGCGTCGGAGGCGCCGAAGAGTCGAAGGAGACTGGGTGCGAGCAGCGTGAGGACGGCGAGACCACCGAGGCCCAGCCCACCGGAAAGCCACAGGGCCTGGACCGAACGGTGAGCTGCGTCCTTCGATCGTTCGGCGCCGATGAGCCGGGCAACCTGGCTCGTGGTGCCGTAGGCCAGGAAGATCATGAGGGCATGGACACTGAGCAGCACCGTCGAGGCCAACGCCAGGCCGGCCAGGTCGTCGGTCCCCAGGTGACCGACCACGGCGGTGTCGGCCAGGATGTACAACGGCTCGGCGATGAGTGTGCCCAGCGCAGGCACTGCCAGTGCTGCAATGTCGCGGTCGTACGGAGAGCGGAACACGGACTGCGTCGGCCGGGCGCTCAGGAGACCTGGGCTCGGTCGAGTCGCCAGCTGGTGAGGGCCAGCGCAACGACGGCAACCACGATCGGTACGACCACCGACGCAGTCAGGCCCCGATCGGCCCTCGGCAATCGGACCGACGTGACCTCGGCCAGCAATGACGCTGGGTAGTTGCCGATCGACAGCCGGGCGGCACCGACACCTGCCTTGGAGACGAACAGCTCCCAGATGAACAGGTACATCAGTCCCCAGATGAGGGCGCGGCGGAAGATCAGTCCCGCCAGGACGAAGAGCGCGCTGTAGGCGAGTGCAGCCAAGGTCACGGCGGTGATGATGCCGACGATGACGTCACCATCGGCCGAGGAGGCGACCGCACCGGCAACAGCCAGTGGGATGAGGGTGAACGGAAGAGCGATGCTGAACGAGGCCGCCCACGCAGCGAAGGCCATCATCCACCGTGGGCTGGGACGATGCCAGAGGTAGACGAGGGTCTCGTCGTCCACCAGTTCTCCGAGAGAGGATGCCGAGAGCACGAGGGAGACGACAGGAACCATCAGGCTGAGTCCGAAGACGAAGGTGAACCGCACGCTCGAGGGGATCTGCTCGGATTCGGCGGCCGCTTGGTTGATGGCCACGGCGGCGACGAGCGCGATGGCGCCAAGGCCGCCGAACAGGCCGACCCGACCCAGTGACAGCTGGCGCCGAAGGAAGAAGCCGTAGAGGGCCTTGACCCGGATCACGGGCCCACCAGGTACTTGAAGACGCTTTCGAGGTCGTCGTCCAGTGGTGCCACCTCGTTCAGGCGCAGGCCACGTGTGCTGGCGACGCGCACCAGCTCCCGACGCAACCGTGACGCATCCGACGAGCGAAGTTCGACCTCGTGTTCGGATTCGATGCTGCACCCGTTGGCGGCACCGTTGGCGACGAGTTCGGCGGCGAGCAGCGCGGCCTGATCACATCGGACCCGGACCCGGGTCGGTCGGTCGTCCATCAGTTCGCGAATGGCGTGGAAGTCTCCTTGGGCGGCCAGCCGGCCCTGAGCAATGACGATGACGTCCGAACCGAAGCGCTCGACTTCATCCAGCACGTGGCTGGAGACCAGGACCGTGCGCCCGGCCGCAGCCAGGTTGGCGAACAGCTCGATGGTCTGCCGCCGCTGGCGAGGGTCGAGTCCGTTGAGTGGCTCGTCCAGCAGGAGGACCGATGGCTCGTGAACCAGCGCCTGGGCGATCTTGACCCGTTGTCGCATGCCCTTGGAGAAGCTCCCCATCGGACGGTCGATGTCGGGGTCCAACTCGACTCGTGCCAGGGCATCACGGGCGCGCTGGGTAGGTTCGTCGAGTTGACTGAGCAGTGCGGCCAACCGGACCACGTCGAGGGCGAGCTCATGCTCGAAGACGCCATCCTGTTGGGGCACCAGGCCGATCCGGGAACGGGCGGACGCGTGCTTGCGCGGGTCGCCTCCTGCCACCCACACCGATCCGGAGTCGGGGGCGATCTGGCCCGACAGCAGGCGCAGCACCGTCGACTTTCCTGCGCCATTGGGGCCCAGGAGGGCGGTGAGGCCCTGATGCACCGAGAAGGACACGTTGCTGACGGCAATGAGGCTCGAGAACGACTTGGAGACGTCATTGACCACCATCGTGGCCGATGGCCCAGTCGGCGGGGGAGGCTGGGCGGACGACCCGGGCCCAGCATGGACACCGACGGGATTGCTCATCGTCGCACCAAGAGCCGGTGGTAGCGGAACCAGAGGAACCCGAGCGACGTGGTGATCATCAGCATCCACGCCAGACACAGCCACCCGGTGGCGACGTCGGCCGGGGGCCAGAGGTTCTCACCGGATCCCGTCTCGGCGTGGATTCGGAAGATCAGTTCCCGGGGCAACCCCGGAAGGTTGCCGAGATGGAGCAGCGGTGAGAAGTTCGCCTCGTAGACGAGGACGTCGGTGATGATGGCCGACCCGGGGATGAGAAGGGCGATGGCGGCCGAGGCGACCATCGATCGATCGGTGGCGGCCGAGACCCCGAGCGCGATCGAGGTGAAGAGCACCCCCATGACGAGCGACGACAGGACTATCCGGACCAGGACCTTGGCCCATTCGCCGACGCTTCCCGGCCCCACGGATTCGAGGCTGAACGCCACGAGCATGAGCAGGGGCGGCCCGAGCGTGACCAGCGTCAACATGATGACCGAGGTGAGCCCCTTGCCCAGGAGATAGAGCGGCCGGGTGAGCGGCGAGGCCAGATACACGCCCAGGAGTCCGGTTCGGCGGTCGTTGCACAGGATCTGGGGAGCGAGGAAGGCGGCGAAGAGGTAGATGGCAGCGATGACGTACCCGTAGTACCCGGCATAGGTGGGCAGGAACCCGGCATTCTTCACGTCGGGCGGCAGGAGTGCGGCAATGCCGATGAACGCGATCGCCGGTAGGTAGGCGAATGCGATCGTCATGATGGGAATTGCCTTGGACCGAGCCGGACGCCCGAGGCCCAGAACCGAGCGGGACGAATGCACCACCAGGGTCCGCACCGCACCCCGTACGCCGGTTCGCGGGCCGTCGTAGCGGCGATAACCGCGATCGAAGATCTGGGCACTCACCCGACACGCTCCGTCACCCGACACGCTCCAAGAACACGTCCTCCAGCGAGAGCTGGCGACGGTGCAGTCGCACGATGCCGATCCCCGCCTGGGCGCAGGTATCGCGGGCCACATCGAAGACGGACTCGTCGTTGCCTTCGACCAGGAGCATCCGCCCGGTGGCCTTGGCCGAGACCCGCTGGGCAGCCAGTGAGGCGACGAGCTCGGCCACGACCTCGGCCGGCCCATCGACCTCGAACACGATGCTCGTCGTGGCCGATCCCCTCAGCTCCTGGAGCGTGCCCGATGCGACGGTCACCCCGTCGTCGATGATGACTGCTGCGTCGCAAATCCGCTCCACCTCGTCCAGCAAATGTGAGGACAGCACCACGTTGATGCCGAAGTCCGAGGAGATTCTTCCGATGAGGTCGAGCATGGCATCTCGTTGCATCGGGTCGAGCCCATCGGTCGGCTCGTCCAGCAACACCAACTCGGGGTCATGGGCGATGGCCTGGGCCAGCTTCACTCGTTGCCGTTGGCCGGTCGACATCGTGCCCAGGGCGCGGAAGCGTTCCTCGCCCAGACCGACGAGCCAGAGCGCGTCGGAAGCCCTGGTGGCGGCCTCGACTCTCGTCAACCCGTGCAGCTCGGCGACGTGGCGCACGAATTCGCTCGCCTTGAGGTCCGGCGGCAGCGTGTGGTGCTCCGGTGCGTAGCCCAGACGCTCCCGGACTTGTGTTCCGTCGGTCCACGGATCATGTCCCAGGACTCGCAACGTCCCGGCGCTCGTGGGATGAAGACCGATGAACATGCCGAGTAGCGTCGTCTTTCCTGCGCCGTTGGCTCCCAGCAGTCCGGTGATGCCGGGAAGGATGTCGAAGGTGGCATCGGACAGGGCAACGTGGCTGCCATAGCGGCGTGCGACATGGCTTGCGCTGAT